>NZ_JBEXKC010000090.1:0-26666 GCF_040609475.1 Streptomyces sp. NPDC004667
CACTCCCGCCGGGCCGGGCCGGGCCGCCGGGAGGCCCCGCGTCGGCTCCGGGCCGGGCACGGCCGCGGGTGGGCCCCGTGTGCTGTGGCGGGTGCGCGCCGACGGGGAAACCGGCCTCGTCGACCTGGGCCACCATCCGCTGGACTCGCTGCGCGACCTCCTCGCGCCGCTCGGGGTGCCCGCCGGGGTCAGCCCCGTGGTGGCGGCGCCGGCGGCGCTGGCCGGGGCCCGCCGGCTCGCGGCCCTCGCCCTGCGCAGCGCCCCGGCGGAGGCCGGCCCCGGAGCCGTCCTGCTGGACGAACGGCTCCCGGCGGCCCTGGTGGCGGGCGACCCGGAACTCGCCGGCCGGCTGCGCGAGGTGGTGCTGGGCCCCGTGCTGGCGCTGCCCCCGCAGGACGCGCGGATGCTGCTGGACACCCTGGGCACCTGGCTGGCCTGCCGGGGCTCGACGACGCACGCCGCCCAGCTCCTCTACTGCCACCGCAACACCGTCTCCAACCGGCTGCGCCGCCTGGAGCAGCTCACCGGCCGCGCCCTCACCGACCCGGCCCACGTGGTCGAACTGGCCCTGGCCCACTCCGCGGTGGCCCAGCGGCCCGCTACCCCCGCGGCGCCCCCGCCTCCCGCTCCTCCCGGGGCCCCGGGTGGCGCGCCGACTCCAGCAGGTACGGCACGTCGATCACCGCGACCCCGGGGGTGAACAGCAGCCGCGCCTTGAGCCGCAGCGCGTTCTGGTTGTGCAGGGGCTGCTCCCACCAGTGGCCGACGACGTATTCGGGGATGACCACCGACAGCACGTCGGTGGTCTCGGCGGCCGCCTGCTCCTCCACGTACGCCATCACCGGTGCGACCACTTCGCGGTAGGGCGAGTGCAGGATCTTGAGCGCGATCCCCGGGTCGTGCTCCGCCCAGGCCTCGCGCAGCCGCTGCGCGTCCTCCTCGTCGGCGGCGACGGACAGGGCGGTCAGGGTGTCGGGCCGCAGCCCCTCGGCGTAGCCGAGGGCCTTGAGCGTGGGGGCGTGCACCGAGGCGACGAGGACGACGACGTGGTGGCGGGCCGGTTTGCGGGGCTTGATCCCGGGGGCGACGGTGACCTGGCGGGCGACGACGTCGTAGTGGCGGCGGACGCCCTTCATGCCGATGAAGAGCGCGGGCATGGCGATGACGACCAGCCAGGCGCCGTGCGTGAACTTGGTGATGAGGACGATGACCAGGACGACGGCGGTCATGCACGCGCCGACGGCGTTGATGGCGAGGCGGCGGTGGATGTGCACCCGGTCGGCGCGGGGCGTGGCCGCCGAGGCGAGTGCGCGCCGCCAGTGCCGGACCATGCCGGCCTGGGAGAGGGTGAAGGAGACGAAGACGCCGATGATGTAGAGCTGGATGAGACGGGTCAGTTCGGCGTCGAAGGCGACGATCAGGGCGACGGCGGCGAGGGCGAGCAGCACGACGCCGTTGGAGTAGACGAGCCGGTCGCCGCGGTTGTAGAGCTGGCGCGGGGCGTAGCGGTCCTTGGCGAGGATCGAGGCGAGCATCGGGAAGCCGTTGAAGGCGGTGTTCGCGGCGAGGATCAGCACGCCGGCGGTGACGGCCTGGAGCAGGTAGAAGAGGAAGTGCCAGTCCGCGAAGGTGGCGCGGCCGATCTGGGCGAGCGCGGTGGACATCGGGGTGCCGGGGGGCAGTCCGAGTTCGGTGGGGTCGGCCGCGACGTGCACCTGGTAGGTCATGGCGAGGACGGTGATGCCGGAGAACATCGTCACGGACAGCACGCCCATGGCGGCGAGGGTGGTGGCCGCGTTCCTGGCCTTGGGCTTCTCGAAGGCGGGGACGCCGTTGCTGATGGCCTCGACGCCGGTGAGGGCGGTGCAGCCGGAGGCGAAGGCACGCATGGCCAGGAGGACCACGGCGAAGCCGGTGTAGGTGCCGACGGCGTGGATCGGCAGGTGGGCCGACTCGGCCCGGATGCTTTCGCCGGTCCCGAGGCGGACGGCGGCGACGGCGAACATCACGTAGACGACCAGCACGAAACCGTACGTCGGGATGGCGAAGACGCGGCCCGACTCCCTCACTCCGCGCAGGTTCATCAGGGTCAGCAGCACCACGAAGGCGACGGACAGGACGACTTCGTGGTCGCTGAGGGAGGGGATCGCGGAGGTGATGGCGTCGACCCCGGAGACCACGGACACGGCGACGGTCATCACGTAGTCGACGAGCAGGGCGCTGGCGGCGGTGAGGGCGGCGGTCGGCCCGAGGTTCTCGGAGCTGACGATGTACGCGCCTCCGCCGCCGGGGTAGGCGTGGCAGGTCTGCCGGTAGGAGGCGATGACGACCACCAGCAGGAAGACGATGGCGGCGGCCGCGTACCAGGTGAGGTGGAGCAGCGCGACCCCGCCGAGGGCGAGGATCAGCAGGATCTCCTCGGTGGCGTAGGCCACGGAGGAGAGCGGGTCGCTGCAGAAGATCGGCAGCGCGAGCCGCTTGGGCAGCAGGGTCTCACCCAGGCGCGCGGTGTCGAGGGGCTGACCGACCAGCACGCGTTTCAGATTGATACGCCTCATTCCGGCATGATCGTCCATCGGTGCCCCGTTTGACGGGAAGCGACCCGTTCGTCCGGCCGCCGCCGGGCCCCGGCCGGGCCCGCGTCGGGCCTCCGTCCGGCCCAGTGGCGATCTTGAAGGGCTGCTGCGATGGTGATCACGTCGGTCGCCCGCGCGCCACGCGTTCGGACGGCCGCCCGAACGAAGGAGGACGGCCATGCAGGCATCCGTCTATCTGGCCTACGACTACCCCGTACTGGGCGCGTTCTGGACGGTGATGTGGATCTTCCTCTGGGTCCTGTGGCTGGTCCTGCTCTTCCGCATCATCGTGGACCTCTTCCGCGACCACGAGATGAACGGCTGGCTGAAGGCCCTCTGGCTGCTGTTCCTGATCCTGATCCCGTTCCTGGGCGTCCTCGTCTACGTGATCGCCCGCGGCAAGAACATGGGCAGGCGCGAGATCACGCACGCGCAGGAACAGCAGGAGGCCTTCAACAGCTACATCCGCGAGACCGCGGGCACCTCTGGCAAGAGCACGGCGGACGAGCTGGCCAGACTCTCCGAACTGAGGACCAAGGGCGACCTGACCGAGGCCGAGTTCCAGCAGGCCAAGCAGAAGCTGCTCGCCTGATCCCCGGGCGGCGCGGCGGGGGCCGGACCCATCGGGGTCCGGCCCCCGCCCACGGCCTCACGTCCGGGCAGCCTCACGTCCGGGCGGCCTCACATGCGGGCGGCCGCGCTGCGGATGGCCTCGCGGATGCGGAAGTAGGTACCGCAGCGGCAGATGTTGGCGATGGCGTCGATGTCCTCGTCCGTCGGCTCGCTCGTCCGCCGGAGCAGCGCCACCGCTGCCATGATCTGGCCCGGCTGGCAGAAACCGCACTGGGCCACGTCCTGCTCCAGCCAGGCCTCCTGCACCGGGTGCAGCACGTCCCCGTCCGCCAGGCCCTCGATGGTGGTGACCCGCCTGCCGGCACAGGCGGAGACGGGCACCACGCACGGGCGGACGTCCGTGCCGTCGAGGTGGCTGGTGCAGGCCTTGCAGACGTCCACCCCGCAGCCGTACTTGGGGCCGGTGACGCCCAGCATGTCGCGGAGCACCCACAGGAGGGGCAGGTCGTCGGGCGCGTCGACGGTGACGCTGCGCCCGTTGACGGTGAAGGTGTGCGAGGGCACGGCGTGCTCCAGTCGGTCAGCGCGGGTAGGGGGTGAAGTCGACGTCGAAGTCGAGGGGGAAACTGCGCGGCTTGGAACCGGTGGCGCGGGCCCAGGCGTTGGCGATGGCGCCGACTGCGGCCGGCACCCCGAGCTCGCCCGCGCCGCCCGGGTCGGTCCCCGTCGCCGGGAGCACGAAGACCCGTACGTCCAGCGGGGTGTCGCGCTGCTTCGCCCAGTGGAACTGGCTGTAACTGCCCTCCAGCGGGAGCCCCTTGTCCAGGTGCAGCCCGGCCCGCAGCGTGGTGGAGATCGCGTCGGTGAGGCCGCCGATCATCTGCGCCTCCAGGCCGCTCGGGTTGACGGGCAGGCCCACGTCCACCGCGATCACCGCCCGGGTGACGCGCACGTGCTCCGGATCCCGGGTGTCGATCTCCACCAGGCAGGCGGTGCGGGACTTGTACTCCTCGTGGAAGGCGATGCCCTGGGCGCAGCCGGCCGGCAGCGCGCGCCCCCACTCCCCCTCGGCGGCCACCTTGTCCAGCACCGCGCGCTGGGCGTCGGTCTTCAGGAAGGTGCGGCGGAAGCGGTACGGGTCCTTGCCCGTGGCGGCGGCCAGCTCGTCGACCACGATCTCCTCCGCGCCCCGGGTGTTGGCCGAGTAGACCGAACGCCAGGACCCGGTGGGGATGCCGGTGGGCACCTCGCTCAGCGCCTGGGTGGTGAGCCCGAAGTGGTACGGGGACTTCACCGTGGTCAGGAACAGGGTCTGCGCCAGGGTGGCGTTGCCGATGCCCGAGGGCAGGCTCGCGGCGGTGGCGGTGATGATCTCGCCGAGCCCGTGCCGGAAGTCGGTCTCCGCGGCGGCGACCCGGTGCTCGAAGCTGAGCACCTCGCCCAGCAGGTGGGTGGCGCGGATCCGGTGGTGGGTCGCGGGGCGCATCCGGCCGTGCCGGGTGTCGTCGACGCGGGTCCACATCAGCTTCACCGGGCGGCGGCAGGCCTTGGAGATCCGGGCGGCCTCCAGGGCCGCGTCGAAGAAGAGCCGCCGGCCGAAGGAGCCGCCGGCCTGGACCACGTGCACCTTCACCTTGGCCGGCGGCAGCCCGAGATCGGCGGCGATGGTCTCCCGCGCCACGATCGGGGACTTGAGCCCGGACCAGACCTCGGCCCGGTCGTCCCGTACGTCGGCGACGGCGCAGTTGGTCTCCATCGGTGCATGGCTGACGAAGGCGAAGTCGAACTCGGCGTCCACGTACGGGGTGAGCAGCGGCGGCACCAGCAGCGGAGGGAGCGCGGCCCGGAGCCTGGCGCGGATCTGCGCGTCCGAGAGCTGGTCGGCGGGTCCGGGGCCCCAGACGACCTGGAGGGCGGCCTTCGCGTCCAGGGCCTGTCCGAAGGTCTCGGCGACGACGGCGACCCCGGTCGGGACGGTGACCACGTGCAGGACCCCGGGCATGGCCCGGACGGCGTCGAGGTTGGACACGCCGCGCACACCGCCGCCGAGGGTGGGCGGACGGCGCACCACGCAGGGCTTGGCACCGGGCACGTCGAGGTCGAGGGTGTACTTCTGGGCGCCGGTGACCATGGCCCGGGCGTCGATGCGGCGGGTGGGGGTGCCGACGAGGGCGTGCCGCGCGGCGGGTTTCGGGGAGGCCCCGAGGACGATCAGGCCGGGGGCCGCAGCCTCCGCGGAAAGGCTGCCGTAGGCGGCGGTGCGGCCGTCGGGGGCCCGTACGACGCCGTTCGCGGTGGTCAGCCGGGAGGCGGGGAGGTTCCAGCGGACGGCCGCCGCCGCGACGAGGCGGGCGCGGGCGGTGGCGGCGCACTGGCGGACCGGGCCGTACAGGGAGCGGATCGAGTTCGAGGAGCCGGTGAGCTGGTTGAACAGCAGCTCGGGGCGTGCGTCGTCGAGCTCCACCCGGACCGAGTCCAGGGGCGCGTCGAGTTCCTCGGCGACCAGCATGGCCACGGCGGTGGTCAGGCCCTGGCCGACCTCCTCGCGCGGCAGCCGGAAGCGGATCGTGCCGTCCGCCTCCACCGCGAGCGCCAGCAGGGCGGAGGTCGGGGCGCCGGCCAGGATGAACAGGTCGCCGAGGTCGACCAGGTCGGCGATGGCGGGCAGGGTCGGGACCACGGCGTGCGCGGGCTGCGGGGCGAGCACGTCGGCGCCGGCCCGGGTGACCAGCGCGAGGGTCGGCGCCGCGACGAGGTAGGTCAGGAAGGAGCGCCGGCTGCTCCCGGAACCGTCCCCCCGCCCGCCGACGGCGGCACCCCGCCCACCGGCGGCGGACGCGGACGCGGATCCGGTCACCCTGGTCTGTTCGGTCATCTGGTCGTGTCCCCGCCCTGCCCCGGCCCACCGCTCGGACCACCACCGGCTCATTACCGACACGTAGAGTAGCGATCACCGAACGGGGTGGGAAGCGCGGGGCCGGAGTGACCCCAGTGGCCACGAACCGCGCACCGAGCGCCCCGGGTTCGACCCTCACGGGAGCCGCGATCCCCCTTTCGGGGGATCCCCCGGAGGGGGCCGATCACGGGCTCGTCCGAGGGGCTCCGCGGTGCGAACGCCTCGCCCGTACGCTCGACGGACGCCGCACCGAGCGCCCCTTTCCGGCCGCCCGGCGCGCGGCCCCGCGCCGGGCGGGCGGAGGGACCGGCCGGTTCCTCCCGGCAGGCCGGGGCCCGCCCCGGGTGACCGGATTCGTTCGTACGCGCGCCGGGAGACCGGAAGGCCCGCGGCATATGTCGGGAGCAAGGCCTGTACGGATGTTGCCAAACGCCTTACGGCCCGTCGTGGGCTGTGCCACAGTCGTAGCCGGTCCTTCTCCAGGACCTGGCCGTGACGCGTTCTCATCGCCGCGCCTGCATCGGAGTGCCCATGCCGTCCCACCTGTACGCGGACCGCCCCGCGCAGCCGCCCGAGCCGGGACCGGTGGACGCCCTGATCTCCCGGACCCGTCGGCTGCGGGGCGACGTGGACGCGGTGCGCCGCGACACCGTCGTGGACGAGGACGACCCGCAGGGCCGCTGGCAGCGCGCGCTCTGCGACCTGGCCGTGCACCAGCTCGACGACCTCGGCGAGCACCTCGGCCGGCTCAGGGAGGGGCTGCCGCCCGCCCCGGAGCCCTCCGGACTCCCCCCGGTGGCGCCCGGCACCACCGCCGAGGACCGGCAGACCCGGATCGGCAGCGCCGAGTGGAACCTGCTGACGGACGAGGTCACCTGGTCCGAGGAGCTCTTCCAGATCTTCGGCCGCCCGCCCGAGGCCGGTCCGCTGCCCCTCGACGAGCTGGGCTCCACCCTCTTCTCCGAGGACCAGCCCCTGCTGACCGCGATGGTCACGGACTGCCTGGTCGACGGGAAGCCGATCGACGGCGAGTTCCGCATCGTCCGGGCCGACGGCCGCGTCCGGACGCTGCACATGAGGGGCGAGCCGGTACTCGACTCCGACGGCTGCACGGCCACGATGTGGGCCGTGCTCCGCGACGTGAGTGAACTGCGCCGGAGCCAGCGGGCGGTGCGCGAGTCACAGGACTCGCTCCAGCGCCGGCAGGAGATCGCGCGGACCGAGCACCGGCTGGCGGTCGAACTGCAGGAAGCCGTGCTCCCCCCGTGGCGCGGCTCCCTGCGGTTCCCGCACGACGGCGCCGCCGCCGTGGACGTGGCCGCGCACTACCTGCCCTCCACGACCGGCTCGCCGAACGGCGGCGACTGGTACGACGCCCTCGAACTGCCCGACGGCCGCTCCCTGCTGACGGTCGGCGAGCTGACCGGGCACGGGGTGAGCGCCACGTCCGGCATGGCCATGATGCTCGGCGCCCTGCGCGGGATGGCCATCGCCGGGATCGAACCGGGCCCGCTGATGGGCTGGCTCAACCAACTGCTGGAGGCCTCCGTACAGCCCGCCCTGGGCTCGGCCGTCTGCTGCAGCTACGACCCCGCCCGCCGGGTGCTCACCTGGGCCCAGGCCGGGCACCCCGCGCCGCTGCTGTTCCGGTGCGGCCGGGGCAGGGCACTGCGGCCGCCGGAGGGCGTACTGCTGGGCGCGACCGCGGGGGCCGCGTACGGGCAGGCCGAGGAGCGGCTCGAACCGGGCGACGTGCTCGTCCTGCACACGGACGGACTGACGCCGCACGGCGTCGAGTTCGGCCGGACGGACTGCGCGGAACGCCTGCTGGCGCTCGCGCCGCGGTTCCCGGAGGCGCGTTCGGCGCGGGACTGCGTACGGCTGGTGACGGAGGAGTTCGGCGAGGGCGAGCGGGAGGACGACGCCTGCGTACTGGTCGCCCGGATCGGCGGCTAGGACACGCGCACCGGTACGCGGGACGTCGGCCGGCGGACCGCAGCCCCGCGACCGGTGGTTGGGGGCCGCGCCCCGGCGCGGCCCTTCGTCGTTCCCCTCCGCTTCCGCGTCCGTTCCCTTCCGCATGCGTTCCGTGGCACCCCTCCCCCCTACACCTCCGTCCCGCGGGCGACCCTCGGGGCGGGCGCGTCGGGCAGAGCCAGCTTGATCTCCTCGCGGAGGTCCTCGATACGGGCGTAGCCGGCGTACTGGCCGGTCAGCCGGTACATCTCGCGCAGCCGGTCCCAGGTGCGGTGCGAGCTGGTCTCGCTCATGGAGACCAGGGCCAGCCGGGCGTAGCGGTCGGCCTGTTCCGGGTCGTCGGCGATGAAGCAGGCCGAGGCCATGGAGATGTAGTCGAAGGTCTGGGAACGCTGGTAGCCGTCGCCGCGCAGCCGCAGTGCCTCCCGCGCGTGGCGCGCCGCCACCGGCGCCGCCGTGGCGTCGTGGTCGGCGAGCGTCCGGTACGCCAGGGCCTGCATCCCGTGCAGGTCCGCCTCGTCGAAGTGCTGCATCCACGAGGGCGGCGGTACGTCGCCCTTGTCGGACACGAAGAGTTCCTCGGCCTCGCCCAGGGTGCGGCGCATGGCCTGGCCCTTGCCCATGGCGGCCTGTGCCCAGGCCTCGATGGTGTGCAGCATGGCGCGGGTGCGCGGGAGGGTCTGCTCGCCGGAGCCGGACTGGGCCAGCTTCATCAGGTCCAGGGCCTCGTTCGGTTTGCCCAGGTGGACCATCTGCCGGGCCGCCCGCGAGAGCGCCTCTCCGGCACGCGGGCGGTCGCCGCCCTCGCGGGCCGCGTGGGCGGCGATGACGAAGTACTTCTGCGCGGTGGGTTCGAGGCCGACGTCGTGCGACATCCAGCCCGCCAGCACCGCCAGGTTGGCCGCCACCCCCCACAGTCTGCGCTGGAGGTGGTCGGGGTGGTGGTAGGCGAGCATGCCGCCCACCTCGTTCAGCTGGCCGACGACGGCCTTGCGCTGGAGGCCGCCGCCCCGGGAGGCGTCCCAGGCGCGGAAGACCTCCACGGAGCGCTCCAGGGCCTCGATCTCCTGGGAGCCGATGGGGGCGGCCTCGTAGCGGTCGTAGCCCGCCGGGTCGGCCTGGTGGGGATCGCCGAAGCCCTGAGCGCGCTTGGCCGCGGCGGGGTCGGAGTGGAGCCAGTCGTACATGGCGTTGCTGAGGGCTGAGCCGGCGGTGAGCGCGGCGCCCGCGCCCATCAGGCCGCGTCGGTTGAGCATGAGGTCCATTCCCGTGAATTCGGTGAGGACCGCGGCTGTGCGTTCGGGCGCCCAGGGCACTCCGTCGGGGTTCTCCTTCGCCCCGTCCGGCTGCCGTTTGGTGGTGCGCCGCTGCCGTACGAACCCGAGGTCCTCGATGGTCACGACACGACCGAGCCGCTCGGTGAACAGTGCTGCCAGTACCGTGGGCACCGGTTCGCGCGGGGTCTCCCCCATGTCGATCCAGCGCCGCACCCGCGAGGTGTCGGTGGCCAGTTGGTGGTGGCCCATGGCCGCCGCCTGCCGGTTGACCATCCTCGCCAGTTCGCCCTTGGACCAGCCGGCCAGGCCGAACAGGTCGTTCAGACGGGTGTTTGGACCTTTGCTCACGTCAAGCCCCCAGGTTCTCGGCTGAGTTGACAGTAGCCCCCTGTCAGATCCCCGTGGACTATTCGCCAGGGTTCGCCAGGGCACGCCCCGTGGTTCGCCAGGGACCGCCGGGTGTCAGGTAGGAATGCGCCTCCCCGACCCGGTTCACCGGCGGAACTCCCCAGGGTGAAGTACGGGATCCGGCGGGGCGGCGTACGCAACTCGTCGGCGCACGAAGGGAACCGTAAACGCCATGTACGCAGCAACGTCCTCCGTGTCCGCCCCGGTCCGTCCGCACCGCACCCTCCAGGCAGGGGGCGGCCCGTACCTCGAACCCGGCCGCGCACCGGTCCCGGCGCAGGGCGCCGGCGCCGTACGGGCGCGGCGGATGCCGGGTACCGGCTCGCAGCCGCTCAGCGGAAGAATCGACCTGTCGGGGCCGCAGGGAGCGCAGTTGCGCACCGCCCTCGCCTCGGTGCAGCGGATCTGTCCGGAGTTCGCACCGGTACAGGTCCTGCGGCGCAGCGGCCGGTCGGTCCTGCTGGTGGGAACGACCGGGCGGATGACCGCCGTGGCGAAGGTCTTACTGGACCATTCGCCCGAGTGGCGTGAGCGGTACCGGCACGAAATAGCGACGTACCGGACCTTCGTCCGGCACCGTCCGCCGGTACGCGTGCCCCGGCTGATCGCGGCCGATCCGGAGAACTGCGTACTGGTCGTGGAGCGCATGGCGGGCCGGGTCGCGGCGCTCCAGCGGCACCCGGTGGAGGCCCCGCCCCGGACGGACCTGCGGGCCGCCCTCGGAGCGGTGTGCCGGGTGAACCAGTGGCGGCCGCCGACCGATCTGTTCGGGCACCCGGTGGACTACGCGCGGCGGATCAGCCGGGACCACGAGCTCGGGCTGCTGCCCGACCGGGACTTCGGCGACCTGCAGAAGCTGCTGCACGGCCTGCGGCCGGCGGGGATCCCGTGGCAGTTCAACCACGGCGACGCGCTGCTGTCGAACCTGCTGCTCTCCCCGGCGGGCCCGGTGCTCCTGGACTGGGAGCACGCGGGCTGGTACCTGCCCGGTTACGACCTGGCCACGCTGTGGGCGGTGCTGGGCGACGCCCCGGCGGCGCGCGGCCAGATCAGCCGGCTCGCCCAGTCGGCCGGTCCCGCCTTCCGGGACGCCTTCCTGGTCAACCTGATGCTGGTGCTGACCCGGGAGATCCGGATGACCGAGACGGCGGTGCAGCGGTCGATGACGGCCACCGCACCGACGCAGCCGCTGCCCGCGGGGGCCCTGTCCTCGGGGGAGGAACAGCGCCTGCTGCTGCGCCGCCTGCACGACGACGCGGGGATGGCGCGCAGGGCGGTCAGGGCCGCGGTCGGCACGCGCTGATCCCCGCCCCCCATGACGCGAAGTCCCGTGGCTCCCACCGCCACGGGACTTCGCTCGTGTGCGTACGCCGCGCGGCGGATCCGCCTTCCCCCGCACGGGCGAGGCGGATCGCTCCGCCGGGGGATCCAGGGGCCCGGGGGCGGCTGCGATCTTCGGAGGGCACCCCTGAAGACGCCCGCAGCCCCGGAGGACGCCTTGCCCGTACGGATGATCGACGCCCCGCCGTCGGGCGGGCGCCTGCGCGCCGCCTGGAGGACCGCGCACGCCCCGGTGCCCGGGGTCGCGCGGTGGGCCCGGGCCGCCGCGTACGCCGTCCCGTTCACCGTGCTGCCGTCCGGGATCTGGCGGCTCGGCCTGCTCTTCGCCGACGATCCCGAGGGGATCCGGGGGAACCTGCCGGGGTGGATCCCGATGCGGGTGTACGTGGTCGCCCTGACGGTCTTCACGGAGCTCCTGGCCTTCACCGCGGTCGGCCTGGTCGCCGGGTGGGGCGAGCGGGTCCCGCGCCGGCTGCCGGTCCTGGGAGGGCGGCGGATACCGGTGGCCGCCGCCGGGATCCCCGCCGCTCTCGGGGCCCTCGCGCTGACCGTCCTGTGGGGCTTCGTCGCGTGGAGCCAGGTGGCCGGGACCACCGTCACGGGAGAGCCGCTGCCCGATGACTGGCCTGGCGAGGCGGGGGGTTTCGCCACCGTGTGGTTCTACGCCTGCTACGCGCCGCTGGTGTTGTGGGGCCCGCTGCTCGGCGTCGCCACGGTCGGGTACTGGATGCGGCGGCGCCGGATGCCTTGACATCCCATGATCCCCCGAACAGGTTTCTGACTCAGCATCAGACATGCTGGAGCCATCCTTCCTCCCTCCCGCCGGAGCCCGCCCATGTCCGCAAGTGCTTCACGCACCTCCCCCGCCGACCTCCCCTCCAGGCGTACCGTCCTGGCCGGGACCGGGGCCGGGGTGCTCGCCGCCACCGTGCTCCCGTCCGCCGTCGCGCGGGCGGCCGACGGCCCGCCGCTCGGCGAGTACGACGTCGTCGTGGTCGGGTCCGGGGCCTCCGGGATGACCGCCGCGCTCACCGCCGCCGGGCGCGGGCTGAGCGTCCTGGTGGTGGAGAAGGCCCCCACCTTCGGCGGGTCGGCCGCCCGCTCGGGTGCCGGGATCTGGCTGCCCAACAACTCGGTGATCCTGGGCGCCGGGGTCCCGGACACCCCGCAGAAGGCGGCGACGTACCTCTCGGCCGTCGTCGGGCCCGACGTTCCGGCCGACCGCCAGGCGGCGTTCCTGGCGAACGGGCCCCGGATGCTGGACTTCGTGATGGCGAACAGCCCGCTGAGGTTCCGCTTCATGGACGGCTACAGCGACTACTACCCGAACCTGCCGGGCGGGCTGCCGGGCGGCCGGTCCATCGAGCCGGACCAGATCGACGGGAACGTCCTGGGGGCGGAGCTGGCGCACCTGAACCCGGCGTACATGCCCGTGCCCGCCGGGATGGTGGTGTTCAGCCAGGACTACAAGTGGCTGAACCTCGCGGCGGTCAGCGCGAAGGGGCTCGCGGTGTCGACGGAGTGCCTGGCGCGCGGCACCAGGGCCGCGCTGCGCGGGGAGAAGCCGCTGACCATGGGGCAGGCCCTGGCCGCAGGGCTGCGGGCCGGGCTGCTGCGGGCGGGGGTGCCGGTGTGGCTGAACAGCCCGCTGGTGGACCTGGTGCGGGAGGGGCCGGACGGTGCCGTGACCGGGGTCGTGGTGGAGAAGGAGGGCGTACGGGGTGTCGTACGGGCGCGCAAGGGGGTGGTCGTCGGCTCGGGCGGCTTCGAGCACAACGCGCAGATGCGGGCGCAGTACCAGCAGCAGCCGATCGGCACCGAGTGGTCGGTGGGCGCGAAGGAGAACACGGGCGACGGGATCCTGGCCGGGCAACGGGCGGGCGCCGCGCTGGCCCTGATGGAGGACGCCTGGTGGGGTCCGTCGATCCCGCTGCCCGGGGAGCCGTACTTCTGCCTGGCGGAGCGGACCCTGCCGGGCGGCCTGATCGTGAACCGGGCGGGGACGCGCTTCGTCAACGAGGCCGCTCCGTACAGCGACGTGGTGCACGTGATGTACGAGAAGGACCGGACGGGGGCGGGTTCCCACATCCCGGCGTGGCTGATCGTGGACCAGAACTACCGCAACCGGTACCTGTTCAAGGACATCCTGCCGACGCTCCCCTTCCCCGACTCCTGGTACGAGGCGGGCGCGGCGAAGAAGGCCTGGACCTGGGACGCCCTGGCGGGTCAGATCGGGGTGCCGGCGGCCGCGCTGCGGGCGACGCTGAACCGCTTCAACGCCCAGGCGTGGAACGGCACCGACCCTGATCAGCACCGGGGCGACACGGCGTACGACCACTACTACACGGACCCGGCGGTGCAGCCGAACTCGTGCCTGGCCCCGCTCTGGCTGCCGCCGTTCTACGCCTTCAAGATCGTGCCGGGGGACCTGGGCACGAAGGGCGGGATCGTCACCGACGCCCGCGCCCGGGCGCTGCGGCCGGACGGCTCCGTGATCCGGGGCCTGTGGGCGGCGGGCAACGCGAGCGCGGCGGTGATGGGCCACAGCTACGCGGGGGCCGGATCGACGATCGGGCCGGCGATGACCTTCGGCTACGTGGCGGCGAACGACATCGCGGACGCCTGACCGGACCGGTGGAGCGGCCGGCACCGGCGGGGCCGGCCCGGGAGGGCCCGCCCCGTCACGGAGGGGACCGCCGGCCTAGCCCTGCTGGAAGAGCTCTGCGGGCAGCGGCTTGAGCAGCGCGTAGAGGTCGTCGGTGATGGGGCGGTCCCAGCTCGCGATGGTCACGAGGACGTTGTCGCTGCGGTCGAACTGGACGCAGGAGATCCGGCCCTCGGAGAGCTTGACCTTCCGGACGATGAGGAGGTTGTCACCCTGCATGACGGGGCAGTCCTCGGAGCCGGTGACCTCGACCTCCTCGTCGTTCTCCAGGGCGGCGAGGAGCTGGGCCACCTCGAAGGGGACCTGGCCCTCGGCGAGGTCCCGGGCCGGGGATCCCTCGGGGAGGTTGCCGATGATCATCGCGGGGCCGCGTCCGCCGAACAGGTCGTAGCGGAGGAAGACGCCCTGGCAGCTGCCGTCGGGAGCGGGCAGCAGCCCGGCCCCGAGGTTGCCCGGCCAGTCCCCCGGGTCCATGGCCAGGACGTCGAAGTCCGGGCCGGCGGGAGTGGCGGCGCGGTGGCGGCGGAGGAAGGACATGCCGCCATGGTACGTGGCCTCGGCGCTTTTCCGGCCCCGGGGGCCCTCGTCCGGGCGAAGGGTCCGCGAAGGGCCGCCGGTGGGCCCGCGACGGGCCTGCGACGGATCCGCCACGCGTCCGCCGCGGGTCCGGGACGGGTCCGCGACGGATCCGCCACGCGTCCGCGACGGGGCCGCGGCGGGCCTCCCGGACGCCGCCCGCGCCGGCCCGGAGATCGCGGACCTGCACGTATGGACCGTCCGACCGCTGTACTCCTTACCGGCCGGACGGACGGGGGCGGGTCGCCGCGTCGGACCGCGAAGCACGCTCCCTTTCCCGCCACAGTCCCGCTCACTGGCTGTATCTTGCTGTCCGTCCCCACCACCGGTCCGGCCGTCCTCCGTGCGACGACGCGACGACGACCAGTCCGGCGCTGAGGATCTTGTGACCGGGGGGACACGGCGTCCCTCCGTGATGAGTGCAGACGGATCTGCCCTTCGGACGTATGGGAGCACAGACAGATGGCGGAGTCTGTCCTGTCCCTCGCCACGACGCTCGCCCGTATACGGGCGCTCGCCAAGGAGAGGCAACTGGACCTCGACGAGATCCTGGACGCGCGTGCCCTCGCGGCACGCACCGGCGTACCCGCCGAGGTGACGGCCGCGCTGCTGCGGGGCGAGGAATGCACGGATCCCACGCCCGAGGAGGCCGGGGAAACGGTCCACCGGCGCGCGGCCTTCCTGTACGCCACCTCCCGGGACGCCAACGGCCGCCCCTACTCCGTCGCGGACATCGCGGCGGCCATCGGCGCACCCCCGGGGTGGGTCGACCACCTGGTGTCGGGCGGGCCCCTGCCGCACCTGAGGCACTGCGAGGAGTTCGCGGCCTTCTTCGGCCGCGAGCCCGCCTTCCTGACGGACACCCCGGCGCAGGCCCTGGACAGGGCCCTGCAGCCCGCGGTCCGCTCCCTCGACAACGGACCGGGCGATCTGCTGGCCGAACTCACGGACCACTACGGTCTGGTCTCCATCTCCACCCGGGGCAGAACGCTCAGCCGTACCCAGGAGACACTGCTCCTTGGCATGATCACCTCGATGCTGTCCGCCGAGGAGGTCCGGTGAACGTCTCTCGCTCCATGCGCAAGCTCTGCACCGCGCTCACCTCGTCGCTCGACCTGGAGGCGCCGGTCGAGCCGCAGACGCTCTTCCGCGCCCTGTGCGACGCCATGAGCCGCACCCGGGGCGGGCGCCCGATCGTGCTGCGCTTCGAGCGCTTCCCCACCGAACTGACCACCTCGGGACTGTGGCTGAACATGGAGGAGTACGACATCGTCGTGGTGGAGAAGTACACGACCCCCGACCACCAACTGGTCATCCTCGGACACGAGCTGTGGCACATGAAGGCCGGGCACTGCACCGAGCACGGACGCGGGGCGGCCGCCGCCGCCCGCTCCCTGCCGGATGCCTCGGACCTGACGTACGCCAGCGTCGCGGCGCGCTCCCACTACGAGGACGTCCAGGAGATCGAGGCCGAGAGCTTCGGCCTGATGCTCGGCGACCGGTGCCGGCCCTGGCTGGTGGGCGGCGACGCCCCCGGCGCGGTGCGCAGGAACGATGTCGCCGGGCGCATCGGCAACGCGCTCGGCTACCGCGGACCGATCGGTTGACGGTGAACTCCGACAAGTACTACATCCCCTACCTCATCCCGGCCGCGATCCTCACCCTGGCGTTCGCGATCCGGCTGCCCGTGATGATGAGGTTCTGGCGCATCGATCCCAACGTGCGTTCCGTGGGCGGCCTGCTGCTGCTGGCCTCCGCCGTCTTCTACTGCGGCCGCCCCAAGACGCTGGAGGCGATGAACCGCGGGACGGGCGTCGCGAACATCGCGGCGCCGGTCCTGTACACGCTGCTCACGCTGTTCTGCGCCTCCTGCCTGGTGATGATCATCCACTGGCGGGGCGGCGATCCGCGGCGCGTGCGGCGCACCAGCTGGACGATCGGGATCGTCTACTCGGCCGTCGTCGCCGGGCTGTGGATCACCTTCGCGTTCGCCGACGTACCCGTCGAACGCCTGCGCGACCTGGACACGTACTACGCCAACACCCCCTGGATGCGCGAGCACATCCTGCTCTACCTGGGGGCCCACACCATCGCCTGCGCGATCACCTCGGTGGTCACCTGGTCCTGGCTGCGCCAGGTCTCGGGCTGGCTGCGCGCGGGCCTGGTGCTCCTGGTCATCGGCTTCATCCTGAACCTCTGCTACGACACGGTGAAGCTGATCGCGGTGTTCGCCCGCTGGAGCGGCAACGACCTGGACTGGCTCAGCACCTACGTCGCCCCGCCCATCGCCGCCGTGTGCGCGCTGTTCATAGCGGTGGGCTTCATCCTGCCCCACGCGGGCGAGGCCCTGCAGCGGATCGGGACCGACTACTACCACTTCCGCTGCCTGGTGCCGTTCGTGAAGGAGCTGGAGCCGCTCGACACCAATTCGCTGCGGCTGCCCCGGCGCTCCCCCATCAGCCGGCGCCTCGTCCAGCGCAGGACCCAGATCAGCGACGGACTGCTGCGCCTCCAGCCGTACATGGAACCCGAGGTCCGGGAGCGGGCCCTCGCCGAGGCGCTGGCCCGCAGGGAGACCCCGGCCCAGGCGGCGGCCACCGCCGACGCGGTCGCCGTGGTCGCCGCGCTGCGCCGGATGCGGGGCGGCGCCGAAGCCGAGGACGCGGCCGAGGCGGGCCAGAGCAAGGCCCCGGACCTGGTCGCGGTCTCCAGGGCGCTGCGCCGGTCCCCCGTCGTCACCTCCTTCCGCGCCCGGTCCGGGCCGGCAGACCATCCAGAGAGCGTGGGTTCATGAGCAGCACCGCACCGTCGTCACCGGGTCCGCGCACCGCGGTGGTCATCGGCGGCAGCCTCGCCGGGATGCTGACGGCCGCCGCGCTCGCGGAGTTCGCCGACGTGGTCGTCGTGGAACGGGACGCGCTGCCCGACGGTCCCCTGCCGCGCCGGGCGCTGCCGCAGGCCCACCACGCCCACCTGCTGTGGTCCGGCGGGGCGACGGCCATCGACAGCCTGCTGCCGGGCACCATCGGCCGGCTCATGGACGACGGCGCCCACCGGATAGCGCTGCCGACGAACATGGTGGGCCTCTCCCCGGCCGGCTGGTTCCGCCGCTGGGCCGAGGCCTCCCACTACGTGGTCGTGGCCGGCCGCGACCTCCTCGACTGGCACGTCCGCCGGGCCGTGGGGGCCCTGGCCCGGGTCAGCGTCGCCGACCGTACGGAGGTGCTGGGCCTGGAGGGTGACGCCCGCCGGGTCACGGGGGTCCGGGTGCGCGAACGGGACGGTGCGGAGCGGGTCGTCACGGCCGACCTGGTGATCGACGCCTCCGGGCGGTCCTCGCGCGCCCCCGCCTGGCTGACCGGGTTCGGCATGGCGGCACCCTCGGTGCGGACCGTCGACCCCGGTCTCGTCTACGCCAGCCGGATCTTCCGGGCCCCCGAGGACCTCGGGAACGCCTTCCCCGTCATCGTGAACGTGCAGGCCGATCCGCGCGAACCCGGTCCGGGCCGCTCGGCGACCCTGGTGCCGATCGAGGGGGACCGCTGGCTCGTCACCCTGTCGGGGACGCGGGGCGGCGAACCCACCTCGGATCCGGAGGCGTTCGAGCGCTTCGCGCGGGAGCTGCGCCACCCGGTCGTCGGCGAGCTGATCAGCGGGACGGAGCCGCTGACCGACGTGGTCGTCACGCGGACGACCGTCAACCGCAGGCACCACTACGAGAAGTCCGCGCTGCCGGAGGGTTTCGCCGTCATCGGGGACGCCGTCGCCGCCTACAACCCGGTGTACGGGCACGGCATGTCGGTGGCCGCGCAGAGCGCGCTGGCCCTGCGGGCCGTGATCGCCCGCCACGGCTGGTCCGCCGACGGGCTCGGCGCCCGCCTGCAGAAGGCCGTCGCCGGGCCGGTGGGCGCCGCGTGGGCGCTGTCCACCGGCAACGACGTCTTCTACCCGGGTGCCACCGAGGGCGGTCCGACGCGGGCCGAGAAGGTGGCCGCCGCGTACGTGCGGCGGCTGCTGCACACGAGCACCGGCAACGGGCGGGTGGCGCGCGCCGTCACCGACGTGATGACCCTGGAGCGGCCCGCGGCCCGGCTGTTCACCCCGCCGGTGCTGCTGGCCGCCGTACTGGGCCCGCGCCGGGCGCAGCTGACCGGGCCGCCGCTGGCGGAGGCCGAGCTGGCGGCGGCCCGGGCACTGCGCGGGTGAGCGGAGGCGCGTCTCCGCGGGTGGGGCGAGTCCCCGCGGGTGGGGCGCGCCTCCGCGTCAGACCGGCGGGACGAGGGTGAACCAGCGCGGGAGCAGCGCGGGATCCCCCGTGACGCGGGGTTCCCGGGCGGGCCTGCGCTGCCAGAGGTGGAGCAGCAGGTCCGAGGCGGTGGCGGCGAGCTCGACGTGCGCGGGGCCGTCGTCGCCGGGCTCCAGGCGGACCTCGTCGCCCCGGAATTCCACCGTCCAGGTCTCGGGGCCGTCGGTGCGGCGGAAGCGGTAGCGCTCCCCGTTCCCGGCGGGGGCCGGCTTCCAGCCGCGCCGGGCGGGGGCCATCACCTCGAAGGTCTGGCTCACGGCGTCGGCCGCCAGGTCCGGGTCGAAGGGGGCCGGTTCCCCGGTGACGTCCTCGGCGTCCCAGCGGTGGACGGCCTGTTCGATGGTCTGCATCCGCAGCCAGAAGCCGCTGGTCCGCTCCGCCGACCAGCTCCACACCGGGACGTCGGGCCCGAGCCCGCCCAGTACCTCCGCCAGGCCGTGGGCGGCCTGCGCCGACCAGTCGAGCAGTTCCCCGGGCACGGGGCCCAGGGTCGGGGTCCGGTCGGGCAGCGGCCAGGCGGCGCGGACGGCCGGGTCGGCGGGGAGCGCGTAGAGGGACGGGTCGGTGTAATCGGGCGGGGTGGTGAGCCGCTCGCGCAGGACGTGGGTGAGGAGCCGTTGGACGCTGCCGAGGTGTCCGACGAGGTCGGCGACCGACCAGCCGGGGCACGCGGGGACGAGGGGCGGCCGGCCGCCCGCACCGGCCGCGCGCCGCACGGCCCGGTCGAAGGCGGCCGCTTCGGCCAGGAAGAACCCGATTCGGGTGGAGTGATCCATGGGGCCACCGTGCCCGGCGGCGGGCCCCGCGGCCCCGGCTTGAGCCACGGGCGAACGCCTGCGGCTCAGTGTGCGCTACGGGCGAACGCCGCGAGGGCGTCGGACAGGCCGTTCAGGTCGGTGCCGAGCTTGCGGCAGACGGCGGACAGTTCGGGACCCGGCGTCGGGACGCCCCGTACGGCGTCCTCGGCGGCGCGCAGTTCCTCCGGGGTCGGTTCGTCCTCCCAGGAGGAACCGCAGGGCAGGGCGCCTCCGAGGGCGAGCAGGTGTTCGGCGGTGCTCGCCGCGAGGGCGTCGGCGCCGCACTCGCGGCTGGTGATCAGTGCCCGGGTGAGCAGTTCCCGGTCCCCGCGTTCGATGCCCAGGGCGGCCAGGGCGCGGGCGAGTTCGTATCCGGCGGGCGAGCGCGACAGCAGGGCGACGGCCTCCTCCAGGAGGGCCGCCCGCTCCCCCGGGGCGTCCGCCACCTCCGCGCGGACGCGCAGGGCCTGGCCGATGGCGGAGGGGGCGCCGAAGGCCCGGGCACGGCCGAGGGCCTCGGCGGCGAGGGCGCGGGCCGCGGCGGGGTCCTCGGGGGCGAGGGCGCGGGCGAGGTGGAGCTGCCAGGGGCACCAGGCCGGGTTCTGGATGCCGCGCGGGGTCAGCCGGCGGCCGACCTCTTCGAGCGCGGCGATCGCCGCCTTCGTCTCGCCCCGGGCCAGCAGCAGTTCGGCGTGGACGGTCTGCGAGTCGGGGAAGACGACGGCGGCGGGGAAGGGCTCTCCGTACCCGTGCTCGCGCGCGAGCTCCCAGGCCTCGTCCACCCGGCCCCGGGCCACCAGGGTGGTCAGGAGGATGGCGATGGCGTACCAGTGCACCGGCGTACGGCGGCCCACGCGTTCGGCGAGGCGCAGGCCGGCGCGGGCCAGTTCCTCGGCCTCGGCGAGCTGTCCGCGCCGGTAGCGGATGTAGGCGCGCAGCCCGTGGGCGAAGGAGAGGTGGGCCCCGCGCCAGCCCTGCCGTTCGAACTCGGCGGTGCCCGCGGCGAAGAGCTCCTCGGCGCGGCCCGGCCGGTCGGCGTACATGTGGACCATCGCGGTCAGTACCGGGACCTCGAAGCCGCGGTCCGCGTACGCCCAGCTGAAGGGTTCCCCGAGGACCCGGCGCGCGTGGTGCAGGACCGTCTCGACGCTCTCGCCGCGCAGGCAGGCGTCCCAGGCGCGCAGGCCGATGACGTACCGCTCGGTGAGGTCGCGGCCGCCGAGGCGGTCGGCCAGTTTGGCGAGCCGGCGCGAGCGGGCCGGGGAGTCGGCTTCGGCGGCGTCGAAGGCGTCCCACATGAACTGCTCGGACTGCAGGCGCAGCCGGGCGCGGGCGTCCGGGGTGTGGGGGATCTCGCGGGCGAGGAGTGCGGAGGCCTCGGAGAGGTGGTCGCTGTGGGCGAGGACCTGGGCGAGCCGGATCACGATGCCCTGGCGCAGGGCCGGGTCGTCGAAGGGTTCGGCGAGGGCGGCCCGCAGGTGGTTGACGGTGTTGGCGGGTTCGGTGAGCAGGGAGGCGCAGCCGAGTTCGTAGAGCACGGCTGCGCGTTCGTCGAAGTCCGGGGGTTCCTGGAGGGCGCGGTCGAGCTGGCGGCGGGCGGCCTCGGGGGCGCCGGCGCGCAGGTTCTCGGCGGCGGCCTCGCGCAGGGTGCGCACGACCCAGGGGTCGTTCTCGGGCTGGGTCTCCAGCAGGTGGCGGGCGGCGGCGGAGGGGCCGAGTCCGGCGTCGACGACGGCGGCCGCGGCCTTGCCGTGGAGGGCGACGCGCAGGGCGTCGGGGATGGCCCGGTAGATGCCGGTGGCGAGCAGCGGGTGGACGAACTCCAGCGGGGGGTCGCCCTCGGGGTCCGCGTCCTCGGCGGGGGCGGACAGGATGCGGGCGTCGCGCAGCCGGTTGGTGGCGTCGGCGGCCTCCTCGGCTCCGAGGCCGGCGACGCGTGCGGCGATCCGCTGCGGGATGGCGGTGCCGAGGACGGCGCAGGCCCAGGCGAAGCGGACGGTGGAGGGCCCGAGGCCGTGCAGGCGGGCGACGAGTCCGCTGCCGCGCTGGGCCGCGGCGAGGTCGCGCAGCAGGGGGGCGCTGGCCGAGGTGGGTTCGAGGCCCTTGGCGCGGACCCTGGCGGTGAGTTCCACGGCCTCGAAGGGGTTTCCGGTGGTGACGGCCCAGGCCTCGCGGCAGAAGGACTCCTCCGCGTGTGCCCCGACCGTCTCGCGGACCAGGGTGGAGACGGCGGCCGCGCTGAGCGGGGCGAGGCTCAGCGGGCGGCGGCCCGCCCGGCCGGGCAGGCCGCGGAAGACCTCGGCGTGGGCGGGCAGTTCGTCGGGGCGGTAGGCGACGACGAGGAGCAGGCCGAGGTGTTCGGCGCGCGGGGCGAAGGCGGCGAGCCAGCCGAGGGATTCGGGGTCGCCCCAGTGGGCGTCGTCGAGGACCAGGACGACGGGGGCGCTCTGGACGGCGAGCTGGGTGAGCACCCAGTCGAGCCCGTCGCGCAGGCCCTGGGGGTCGGGCGGGGCGCCCTGCCCGGGGGCGCAGAGGCCGAGGGCGGGGCCGACGATCGGGTACCAGCCGCCGAGGGCGGCGCGCAGGGAGGCTTCGGAGCGGCCGGCCAGGCGGGGCTGGATGAGCTGGCGGGCGACGTGGAAGGGCTGGCTCTGTTCCTGTTCGCCGCCGCGGGCGGCGAGGAGGGTGCAGGAGCGGGCGAGGGCGCTGCGGCGCACTTCAGCGAGGAGGGTGGTCTTGCCGAGGCCGGCGGGGCCGGAGAGGGCGAGCAGTCCGCCGCCGGCGTCGGGTCCCGATCCGGTGAGCCGGTCGAGGGCCTCGTCGACGGCGACGAGTTCCGTTTCGCGTTCGAAGAGCGTGTGCCGCGTGCGGGCGTGACGATCCGTCATGGCTGGAACCCCCCTGGCCGGTTCGGGGCCTCAGCGTACGCCCGCGGGCGCGCGGAGGGGGTCCTACGGCCGGGAAAGATCGATTTGTTTTACGGATTTCCCTATTCCGCCGACCGCGCGGCCAGTTCCTCCAGTACGGAGACGGCTTCGGCGGCCCGGTCGGCGGCCACGAACAGGTGGTCGTGGTGGTATCCGGCGATCACGTTGCAGCTGAGTCCGTGCTCGGCCAGTGCGGCGGCGAAGGCTCCGGTGAGGCCCACGGCGTCGAGGGCGGAGTGGACGCGCAGGGTGATCCAGCCCGCGGTGTACGTGTAGGCGAGTCCGGCCGCGTCGGCCTCGTCCTGGTGCAGGACCAGGGTCATCCCCTCGGCCTCGCAAACGGTGGCGACGGGCGCGAGCCCGGCGGGTACCGCCGCGGTGTCCGGGAGGGTGCAGATCACGTACCGGCCCTCGTTCAGCTCCGGGCGCATGCCGCTCAGCAGTTTCCGGAGGTCCCTCTCTGCGCTCATGGGCACACCCTAGGCCGTCTCTTCCGGATCTTGCCTGGCCCGCGCCGCCCGGACGGGAGCGGTCCGACGGCTCCGCCCGGCGCGCGGCACACCGGCCGCGCGCCGGGGGGCGTTCCGTCAGGTCGGGCCGAACTTCCCGCCCCGCGCGCCCAGGACGAACTTGCGCCATCCGTCCGGCGCGAAGACCAGCGGAGGGCCGTCGGGGCGCCCGCCGCTGCGCATCGCGACGAACCCCTCCACGAAGGCGATCTGGACGTCGCCCACCCCCCGGCTGCCCGACCGCCAGTCCGCCCCGCTGAGATCGAGCTCGGGCTTTCCCCACACCGTGTTGCCGTTCGCCACGTGCGTGCTCCTCCCGGTACGTCGTCCGGGGGCCCAGGGTAGCCATCAGGGCGGCCGCCGCACAGGCCCCGCCGGGCCGGCGGTGACCGGCCCGGCGCCGCCGCCCTGCCCGGTGGCCCTCAGGACGCCGGGAGTTCGGCCCCGACCAGCCACATCGCGAAGAACTGCGCTCCGCCGCCGTAGGCGTGCCCGAGGGCCCGGCGGGCTCCGGGGACCTGGTGTTCCCCCGCCAGCCCCCGTACCTGGAGGGCGGCCTCCGCGAAGCGGATCATGCCGGAGGCGCCGATCGGGTTGGTGGACAGCACTCCGCCGGAGGGGTTCACGGGGAGGTCGCCGTCGAGTTCGGTGACGCCGGCCTCGGTCATCTTCCAGCCCTCGCCCTCCTGCGCGAAGCCCAGGTTCTCCAGCCACATGGGCTCGTACCAGGAGAAGGGGACGTACATCTCGACGGCGTCGATCTCCCGGCGCGGGTCGGTGATCCCGGCCTGCCGGTAGACGTCGGCGGCGCAGTCCTTGCCCGCCTGCGGGGAGACGAAGTCCTTGCCCGCGAACAGGGTCGGCTCGCTGCGCATCGCCCCGCCGTGCACCCAGGCGGGCGGCTTCGGCGAGCGCGCCGCACCGGCCCGGTCGGTGAGGACCATGGCGCAGGCCCCGTCCGAGGAGGGGCAGGTCTCGGAGTAGCGGATCGGGTCCCACAGCATCGGGGACGCCTGGACCTTCTCCAGGGTGATGTCGTGCTCGTGCAGGTGCGCGTACGGGTTCTTCAGGGCGTTGCGCCGGTCCTTGTACGCCACCAGCGAGCCCACCGCGTCGGGGGCGCCGGTGCGCCGCATGTACGCGCGCACGTGCGGTGCGAAGAAGCCCCCGGCGCCGGCTAGCAGCGGCTGCTGGAAGGGGACGGGCAGGGAGAGCCCCCACATGGCGTTGGACTCCGACTGCTTCTCGAAGGCGAGGGTCAGCACGGTCCGGTGGACGCGGGCCGCGACCAGGTTGGCCGCGACCAGTGCGGTGGACCCGCCGACGGATCCCGCCGTGTGGACGCGGAGCATCGGCTTGCCGACCGCGCCGAGGGCGTCGGCCAGGTACAGCTCCGGCATCATCACGCCCTCGAAGAAGTCGGGGGCCTTGCCGATGACGACGGCGTCGACGTCCGCCCAGGTCAGCTCGGCGTCGGCGAGGGCGCGGGCGGCGGCCTCGCGGACGAGGCCGGCGAGGGAGACGTCGTGCCGGGCGGCTACGTGCTTGGTCTGGCCGACACCGACGACGGCCACGGGCTCCTTGCCGGACGCGTTCATGCCCGATCCCCTTCCAGGACGGCGACCAGGTTCTGCTGGAGGCAGGGGCCGGAGGTGGCGTGGGCGACGGCCCGGTCGGACGCGCCGCGGTGGATGCGGGCGGCGGCCTCGCCGATGCGGATCAGGCCCGCCGCCATGACGGGGTTGGCCGCGAGGGCCCCGCCGGAGGGGTTGACGGCCACCCCGTCGATGTCGCCGGGGCCGAGACCGAGCGCCTTGCGGAGCACGACCTCCTGGGAGGAGAACGGCGCGTGCAGTTCCGCCGTGTCCACGGGCGCCTCGAAGAACCCGGCGCGCTCGGCGGCGAGCCGGGTGGACGGGGAGTCGGTCAGGTCCCGCAGCCCCGGGCCGTGGGCCTCGATGCGGTGGTCGATGCCGGTGATCCAGGCGGGCCGTTCGCACAGCCGGCGGGCCGTGTCCCCGGCCGCGAGGACGACCGCGGCGACCCCGTCACCGATCGGCGGGCAGTCTCCGGTGCGCAGCGGTGCCACCTGGTACTCGCCCTGCGGGACGGCCCCGCGCAGCTGGGCGTGCGGGTTGTCCTCGGCGGCGGCCCTGCTCCGGGCGGCGACGGCGGCGAGCGCGGCCTCGTCGGTCTCGCCCGCGTCGATCAGCGCCCGGGCCTGGAGGGCGGCGAGGGCCACCGAGTCGGGCCAGAGGGGGGCGAGGTAGTAGGGGTCGAGCTGGCGGGTGAGGACGTCGCGGACGGATCCCGGGGAGGACTTCCCGTAGGAGTAGACGAGCGCGGTGTCGGCCTCGCCGGTCTGGATCTTGACCCAGGCCTCGTACAGCGCCCAGGCGCCGTCCATCTCGACGTGCGACTCGGAGATCGGCGGCCAGGCGCCGACCCCGTCGAGGGTCATGGTGAAGGAGAAGGCGCGGCCGGCGAGGTAGTCGCTGGAGCCCGAGCAGGTGAAGCCGATCTCTCCGGCCTTCAGTCCGGTGGCGGCCAGCACCTCGTGCAGGACCGGCATGACCATCTCGACTTCGCTGAGTTCGTCGGTGCGGCGCAGGTGGTCGCTCTGCGCGAAGGCGACGACGGCCACGTCGCGGGCGTACCTGCTCGTCCTGGGCATCAGATGAGCTCCTTGTACGCGTCGTAGTCCGCGTCCGGCTCGCCGGTGGGCCGGTAGTGGTCGGGGTAGCGTCCGCCGTCGGTCCACACCGGTTCGACGCGCAGGCCCATGCGGACCTGGTCGTACGGGATGCCGCCGATCCGGCCGTGCAGGGCGAGGTCGGCGCCGTCGAGGGCGATGTGGGCGTAGACGTAGGGGACTTCGATGTCCAGGTTCCTGGCCTTGATGTTGACGATGCAGTACGTGGTGACGGTGCCGGCGGGGCCGACCTCGACCCGGTCGGTGGTGGCGACCCCGCAGGTGGGGCAGGCCCCGCGCGGGGGGACGTACACCTTGTGGCAGGACGGGCAGCGCTCGCCGACGGTCCGCCGCTCGCCGAGGGCGTTGATGTAGGCGGTCTGGGCGCGGCCGGGGCTGTAGGTGTAGTCCAGGCGGGCCTCGGCGACGATGCCGGTGACCGGGTCGGCGAAGGCCCCGTCGTGGGGGGCGGCTCCGCCGGGTGCGCGGGCGGAGCCGCCCCCGCCCGCCTCCCCGGCGGCGTCTTCCTCCTCCGGCTCGAAGCAGGCGATGTCGGTGATGGCTCCGGTGCGGTCGGCGGCCCAGCGGATCCGTACCCGCATGCCGGTGCGGACGGCGTCGGGGCCGGGGGCGTCGAGGGCGTGCAGGATCGCGGTGTCGGCGCCGTCGAGGCGGACCAGCACCCAGGCGAAGGGGGTCGTGAGGGGCTGCTGGGGGCGGGGGTCGCCGTTCCAGGCCCAGGTGGTGACGGTGCCGGCGGGGGCGACCTCGACGAGTTCGCGGATCTCCTCGGCGGTGACGGGGTCGTACTCGACGGGCGGCACCATCACCCGCCCGTCGCCGGTCCGCACGCCGAGTACGACGCGCTCGCGCAGCCCGGTGAGGAAGGCGCTCTGCACGGGGCCGAGGGAACGGGTGAAGGGGAACTCGACGACGAGGGGCGCGCGGAGCACCTGGGGTGGGGACGCGGCGGTCATGGTGGGTCTCCGATTCTGGATGGGGGAAGGGCGGGACCGGTGCCTAGGTCGTCTCTTTCGGATCTTGCCGGTCAAGCCCGCGTCGTCCGGTGCCGTGCATCGGCGCCTTGGCGGGGCGCCGCCCCCCGGCAACAAGATAAGTGCCCCCCCACCCCCCCACCCGAGTGCT
>NZ_JBEXKC010000091.1:0-25816 GCF_040609475.1 Streptomyces sp. NPDC004667
GTGCGCGTACTGCGCGACGCGGCGACGGTCGCGGTGCACGACGCCCGCCCCGGCGCCGCCGCCCGATACCTGCGCCGCGCCCTGGACGAACCGCTCTGCGACGAACGGCGCCAGCAACTGCTGACCGAGCTGGGCTCGCTGGAGTACGCCTCGGCCGGCGGCGCGGTGGGCATCGCACGGCTAGCCGAGGCCCAGCACCTGCACGCCGCACCCCGCGACCGGGTGCGCGCGGCCGTCGCCCTCGGCACCGCCCTGGTCGGCCGCGGCGAGGTCACCACCGCGCTGGAGGTACTGCGGCGCACGGAAGGCAGCCTGGACGGGCATCCGGGACTCACCCGCACCGTGCGGACCGCCACCGCACTGCTGTCGGACGCCGACCTCGCCACCCGTCAGGAGACCTACCGCAGGCTCTCCGAGAGCGGCCGGCACGCGCCGGAACTCGTCGGCACCGCCAGCCGGGCCCTGCTCGTACGGTACGAGGCCACGGCCGGCCTGATCTCCGCGGGGCAGGCCATGACCCGCGTACGGGCCCTGCTCGCCAAGCCCTCCGACCCGCTGGCCGAGCCGTTCCTGCTCGGGACGGCGGCGGCGGTCGCCGAGTGGGCCGACGAACTCGACGAGGCCGAGCGGCTCGTGGACCGCGGTCTGGCCGGCTGCCGGCACCCCGCCCTGCTCCACCCCATGGAGGACGCGCTGCTCAACACCCGGGCCGACATCGCCGCGGCCCGCGGCGACGTCGCCCGGCTGATCGCGGTGCGCGGCGACGGAGCGGCCGTCGCGGCACGCGCCCAGAGCGGACCCTCCAACCGGGACGCCCACGTGCTGATGGCACTGGTCCACACGGGGCGCTCCGAGGAGGCCGGACGGCTCGCCGAAGCCTTCGACCTGAGCCGAGCCCCGGAATCATGGCAGCTGAACCGCTTCCTCTACGCGCGGGGAGTACAGCGCCTCGCCGCCGGAGACCCGGCGGGCGCGCTCCACGACTTCCTGGAGTGCGGCCGCCGTCAGACGGCCCGAGAGGTGCTCAGCCCGGTCGTCACCCCCTGGCGGACGGCGGTCGCCCAGTGCCGCCTCGCGCTCGGCGGCGGCCAGGAGGCCCTCGCCCTGGCCACCGAGGAACTGCGGCTGGCCCGGGTGTGGAACACCCCGCGCACGGTGGGACGCGCCCTGCGCGTCCTCGGCACCGCCACCGGCGGCCACCGCGGACTGCACCTGGCCGAGGAGGCGGTCGACACCCTCAGGAGCGCGCCCGCCGACGCCGGGATGGAACTGGTCGAGGCCCTCCTCGCCCACGGCCGCCAGCTCCTCGCCACGGGCGCACGCGCACGCGCCCGGGACCGGCTGCGCGAGGCGGCGGACCTGGCCGAACACAAGGGCGGCCTGCGCCTGCTCGCCCTGACCGAACGGGCCCTGCGCGAGGGCGGTGCCCGGCTCCCGGCCGCGGCGCGGACCGGCTCGGGTGCCCTGACCGCCAGCGAGCGCCGCATCGCGGAGCTGGCCGCGGCGGGGCGGACGAACACCGAGATCGCCGACCTGCTGCACCTGGCCCGCCGCACCGTGGAGACGCACCTGACGAGCAGCTACCGGAAACTGGGCATCCGCCGCAGGGCCGAACTCCCCGCCGCCTTGAACCGCCCCCGCTCCCCGGCCGCGCCCGCCGCGGACCCGGCCTGACACCGGGCCGCCGCCGAGCGGGGGCTGTCGGTGGCGACTCCTATGATCGACGTCATGCCCGAGTTCTTCATGGCGGGCGGGCGGAAGCTGTCGTACCTGGACTTCGGAGGTCCGGGGAGTCCGCTCCTGGCCCTGCACGGGCACTACAACGAGGCATCGGCGTTCGCCCCCCTCGCCGGGGCGCTGGCGCCCCGGTGGCGGGTGATCGCGCTCGACCAGCGCGGACACGGAGAATCCGACCGTGCCCCCGCCTACGGGAGGGACGGCTACGTATCGGATGTGGCCGCCCTCCACCGGCACCTGGGGGTCGGGCCGGTGCCGGTCCTGGGGCACTCGCTGGGCGGGGTGAACGCCTACCAGTTCGCCGCCCGACACCCGGACGGGGTCAGCGCTCTGGTCGTGGAGGACATAGGCGCGGCAGTCCACTGCGACTGGTCGTTCACCACACGCCTTCCTGTCACCGCACCGTCCCGCGAGGCGCTCGTCTCCGCCCTCGGCCCGGCGGCGCCCTATCTGGAATGCTCGTTCAGGCAGAGCGACCGGGGCTGGGGCTTCTCCTTCGGGATCGACGACACCGTGGCCTCCCAGAAGGCGCTGGGCGGCGATCACTGGGACGACTGGACGGCGGTGTCCTGCCCCACCCTGCTGGTCCATGGCACGCGGAGCGACGAGTTGACGGCCGATCACGCCCGGGACATGGTCGCCCGCCGGGGCGGACGGGCCCGTCTCGTCGAGCTTCCGGCCGGTCACGTCGTCCACCACGACGCTCCGGAGCGCTTCGCCACCGAGGTCGAGGCCTTCCTGTCGGCATCCTGCTGAGACCCGGAGAGGGGGGCCGGGGACGGGTTCCGTCACCGCGTGCGGCTACACTGGGCCACTGCGAAGGGGAGTAGCCCCGCAATACCGGTCGTCGACACACTGGAACCCGCGGGTTCCCGGTGGCCGGGCCCGCGCCCGAGGGGGATGCGGGCGGGCGAGACCTTCGGCCCATTGTCGACGACATCAGATGCGCGTCGGCGGGGTCGAAGCTGCCGCCGCCCCCTCGCGCTGGTCGTCCTCGAAGCCCGTCGGTGCGGGAAATCCGGACGGTTCCTGTGATCCATTTCGTACTGCTCATCGTGTGCGCGGGGGCGATCTACCTCTCCTGCGAGTGGTTCGTCAATGCCGTGGAATGGCTGGGCGAGCGCCTCAAGGTCGGAAAGATGGCGGTCGGCACGATCCTGGCCGCTTTCGGTACGGCGCTGCCCGAATCGGTGGTGACGCTGGTCGCGGTGACCACCGGCGCCACTGACGAGGCGAAGCAGATCGGCGTCGGCGCCGCGATGGGCGGGCCGCTCGCCCTGGCCACCATCGCCTACGGGGTGACCGGCGTGATGCTGCTCCTCAAGCGCCGCCGGCAGCGCCTGCGGGTTCCGGCACCGACGGGCACGCCGCAGAACGGGCCGGGCGACGAGACCCTCGGCAACGCGAAGGACATGGAACGGCTGGCCAAGGACCAGAAGTGGTTCCTGCCCATCTTCTTCCTGAAGGTCGCCCTCGGTCTGGTCGCCTTCGCGTTCAAGCCGGCCTTGGGCGTGCTGTTCTTCGCCGCGTACGCGGTCTACTTCTGGCGTGAGATCCGCAGCAGCCGCGCCGACGACGACACCGATGGGGACGAGGAACTGGAGCCGCTGAAGCTCCAGCCCAAGGCGGCCTCTCCGGCCACGTGGGCCGTGGCCGTCCAGACGCTGGCCACTCTCGTCGTGATCTTCATCGCCGCGCACTTCTTCGTGAAGCAGCTCGATGTCATCGGTCCGATGCTGGGCCTGTCGGCGACGGTCACCGCCCTGCTGCTCTCGCCGATCGCCACCGAGCTCCCCGAGATCATGAACGCGGTGATCTGGGTCCGCCAGGGCAAGACCAAACTGGCCCTCGCCAACATCTCCGGCTCGATGATGATCCAGGCCACCGTTCCGAGCGGTATCGGCCTGATCTTCACCAGCTGGCACTTCGACGGCCCACTGCTGTGGTCCGGGATCGTCACCATCGCGGCGATCACCTACCTGCTGCTCACCATGCGTGCCCACCGGCTGACCCCCGCCCGGCTGGCCGTGGCCGCCGGGTTCTACGCGGTCTTCGCCATCGGACTCGTCCCCATCCTCGGCTGACCCGCCGCGCGGACCGGCCGGCCGTGCCCCGGCCGGCCGTGGGGACCCGTGCGTACGTCACCGTGATCGTGGCGTTCCGCAGGACGCCGGGGCCGGTCGGCCCCGGCGACCGGCTCACTTGGACTGCGTGGAGACGCTCACACCGCTGAAGTCCTGCGCGGCGGCGAGGCTGAAGTAGACCCAGCCGGACGGCGGGTTGTCGATCGTCAGCGTCTCGTCGTTCCCGGCACGGGTGGACTTCGCCTGGTAGGTGCCGGTGGTGGCCCAGGTGCCGCCACCGTAGTAGAGGTCGGCGTTGCCGGTGCCCCCGCTGCTGGTGATGGTCAGCTGCTTGACGCCGGCGGGCAGGTAGACGAAGTGGTAGCTGTAGTTGCCGGTGGTGGCCGCGAGGTTGTCCCGGCGGCAGTTCTTGTCGAACTGACGGGTGTCGCTCATGGTGCACAGCGGGGTGGACTGGGCTTCGGGCAGCGGGCCGCAGTCGTCGGTCGCGCAGGTGGTCGACAGCCAGGTGGCGAAGCCGGCGTCGTAGCCGGTGCCGATGGTCTGCTTCAGGAAGGCGCGGGCACCGTTCCAGTCGCCGGCGCGGTACTTGTCCAGCACGGTCTGCATGTCGGCCGGGTGCGCCTGGAGCATGTAGCGGACCGCGAGGAAGCCCCAGCGGTAGACCCGGTTCGAATTGACGTCGGGGTCCGCGTCCTGGTTGTAGACGGTGTCGAACAGGTCGCTGAGCCGGTACGTGTTCTTGGCCGCCTCGGCGATCGCGTCGGCGTTGCGCACGCCCCGGTAGCCGTACGAGATGTTCTCGGCGATGCCCTCGACCCACCAGATGGTCGGCGTGGTCAGGCTCGCGTCGAAGTCGCCGGCCATGTCGTAGCGGCCGTCGAGGTAGTGGGTGTACTCGTGGTTGAGGTTCCAGATCTGGAAGTCGGGACGCAGCCAGCTGGCCTCGTGGGCGATGAAGCGGGCCTGGTTGCCGGGTGCGGCCGGGTTGCCCTCCTCGTACATGCCGCCGTTGTCGACGTCGATGTTGTAGATGGCCCAGGCGTACAGCGAGTACTGGGTGTAGTCGTCGAAGACGACGACCTCCAGGTTGGTGTTCACGTCACCGGGGATCGCGCCCTTGTCGCCGATGACCCGGTGGAAGTAGGCGTCCTGGTTGGCCAGGCTGGTGCAGGTGCTGTCCAGCTGGCCGGGGGACATGTCCTGGGCGCGGATCTTCAGGCCCGGGTTGCACGTGCGCTGGATCGGCAGGACCAGCGGGAGCACGCGCTCGCCCAGGTCGCAGATGGCGTAGGCGGCGCAGTTGCCCTTGTCGTACTGGCGCGTGTACCAGCCCAGGTTCATCGTGATCGGCGCGGTGGGGCCGACGTTCGGGTAGCGGTTGATCAGGTCCTTCAGCAGCGGCCGGACCCGGTCCTTGAGCTCGGGGACGTCGAGGGCGTAGCCGAGGTAGCGGCCGACGTTGCTGACGACGTCCAGGCGGTTCAGCTCCGCGCCGTTGCGGGTGATGAATCCGGCCCAGGTGTCGAGGATGGCGGGGTCGGCCTTGAGGGCGGCCCGCCAGCCGCGGGCGTCGTTCTTGGCCTTGAAGCCGTTCTCGACGACCCACTCGACGTGCTGCATGGCGAGGTTCATCTGGCCGGGCCAGGTGCCGTCGTAGGTGCCGAGCATCCACTTGACGACGCCGGCGTACCGGCCAGCGGTGTGGGTGCTGTCGATCAGCGTGACGACCTCGTTGAGGATCTCGCCGTTCGCGTCGGTGACGTCCTTGCTGCGCGGGGAGGCGAAGAAGGCGTCCAGCGCGCCGCGCGCCGAGCCGTCCAGCGCCGTGCCGTAGTCGCCGACGACGTCCGCGTGGTTGTCCTGCACGTAGTATCCGGCGCGCAGGAACAGCACCAGTTGCCCGATGGCGGCGCTGTTGTTGCCCGCGTAGCCGGCGGAGGCGTCGCGCAGCGCGTCGGCGACGGTCACCATCTGGGCTTCACGGAAGGCCCTGCGCGCGTTCTCCCCGGTGAGGCCGAACAGTGGGTACGTACAGTCGATCCGGGGGAGGGCCTTGAGCTGCTGGACCAGCGCGCCGCCCGTGGCGTTGATCACGCCGGAGAGGTCGCCGCACTCGTCCCCGGCGGCGGCCGCGGACTGCCGGTCGGCCTTGTCGGCCCTGACGGGCTTGGTGGTGGGGGCGGGGGCCGTGGCGGCCTCCTCGGTGCTGTCCTGCGAGGAGATCCGCAGGCGCGGGATGGTGCGCAGCGCGTCGGGTGACGTGGGGACCGGGATCGACCGCGGCGCGGAGGCCGCGGTTCCGCGCGCGTTCGCACCGGCCGGGGCCGTGGCGCCGACGGAGGCGGCCTGGCTCTGTGGCGTGAACAGGCCGAGCGCAATGAAGACGGCTGCGCCGAGCGCAGGAAGTCTGCGCGCGCGGGCCTTCGATATGCGGAAGGGATGCATCTGTGGGGGCCTCCGGGGCCGTTGTGCCGCGTGCTGGGGACACGGGCAGCTGACGTGTGACATGTAAAATTTCACATGTCGCATCATGCTGGAAGCCTTTTGGCCAGATTCTCGGCCACCGAAACTGAAACGTTGTCAACTTCCGGCCCCGGAGGGTGAGGTCGTCCGGTCGCCGCATCGCCAGGGCGCCGTCTCCGGTGCGTGTCCCCCGTGTCGGACCCGTGTCAGGAGTCGACCTTGGGGACCCCCAGCCTGTCCCAGGACGTGGGACCCGGGGTGCCGTCGGCGTCGGAGCCGGTGTAGCCGAGTCCGAGCTGCCAGGCCCGGTAGGAGTTGACGTCGCCCGAGCCCCAGACGTCGGCGTTCGCCGTGCTCCGGTAGCGGTCGCAGCCGACGTCGACGAGCCGCTCGTGCATGGCCGCGATGATCGGGCTGCGGCGGCCGGCGGTGAAGAACCCGGCGCCGGGGAACGGTTCGAAGGCGGACGCGGGGGGTGTCCAGCGCCAGGAGGTGACGGCGGCGCCGCCGCGGGGATCGCGGGGGTCGGCGGTGGGCGGGCACTGCCCGTCGGGGTAGACGGGGGCGAAGTAGCCGGTGACGTAGCTGCTGCGGCGCGGGTTGGAGTGCGACCAGACGCCGTTGCCCTGGCCGTGGTCGACGGAGCCGGCCTGGATGCTGTTGCCGCCCTTGGTGTAGACGGTGTCGGCGTCGAAGCCGGTGACGATCTCGGTGTGGGCGCCGTCGCCGAAGTTGACCCAGGCGCCGACGGAGGGGTAGTCGGACCACTGGCCGCGGGCCTTGGCCCAGCCCGTGAAGGCGCTCACGTTGTCGACCTTGGGCACGATCGCGTCGAGGCCGGCGTCGTGGTACATGCACCAGTCGAAGATCACGCACCAGGCGACGCCGTCCTCACCGAACTCCTCCCCCCAGCGCGTGTAGTTGTCCCAGCCGTCGCGGCTGTTCCAGCCCTCGTAGATCTGTTCGCGGACGGCCATGAGGTGGTCGGTGAGCTGCTGCCACTGGGGTGTGCTCATGGGGTGCCTCCAGGCGTGAAGGTGTCGCGGGTGACGTTCCGGCCGGGGCGCCGCGCGAACCGGACGGTGGGCGGTGCCCCGGGGCCGGCGTCCTGTGCTGCGGGCGGCCGGGCGAGGTCGTGCGCGGTGAGGTAAGCGGAGTCGTCGTTTTTCATGAGGATTCCCGGGAGTTGGTGACCCGATACCGTCCTGAGCTGTCGAAACGATTCAGCTGGATCGCACGGATGTCCGCCGTTCCGGAATGCCGTCCGAAGGTGCCGGCCCGGCCCGCCGTGGAGCCCGCGACGGTCCGGGCGGGCCGGGGTCCGGACGATGAATTGAACGCGTTCAGTCCGGCTGGCAGAATGGATCCGCACGGTCGACCGGGCGGACACGTCCGCTTCGTTTCGGCGCGGTACGAGGGAGGGGTGGCCGTGGATCAAAAGCGGTCGTACGGCCGGGTGCTGGTGGTCTCGGTGCTGGTGGGCTGTCTGGAGGTCGCGCTCGCCCTCGTGGTGGTCCTCCTGTACGCCCGGACGCAACCCCCGCCGGACACCCCGGTGGACCGCTCCGCCCTGGCGGCCGGGCTGCTCTCGTTCGGCGCGGTCATCGGCGTGATCGCGCTCCTCCTGTCCGTGGTCTTCGTACTGCCCGCCGTGGCACTGGCCGATCTGACCGGCCGTCGGATCGGCGGACGCGAGGCGTGGTGGGTACCGGCGGTGGTGGCGGCCCTGGTGACACCGCCGGTCGTGGCCTTCGCGGCGTACAACGACGTGGAGGAGCGGAGCGCGCTCGTCTTCTGGGCGGTGGCCACGGCCGCGCTCTCGCTGGGCGGTCTGGTCGCCCGGATCCGGCGCCGGCGACTGGTCGGGCACGTGGCCCTGTGGGGTTCGGCGGTGGTGGCGGGAACGGGCCTCCTCGGCACCCTCGGCTTCGCCGCGGGCCTGCTGCCCGCCTACGAGCCGCCGGCGATCGGTCCGTCGACCGTGGCCGGCACCTGGGTCGACCACACGGGCGGGACGCTGGTCTTCACCTCGGACGGCCGGGTCACGGCCTCCGGCGTCGGCGAACACGCCCCCGACGATCCGCCCGGCGGCCCGTCACGGACCTGTTCGGGCTCCGGCACCTGGTCGTACGAGCCCGGACGGGACGTCTGGACACAGGAGGTCCGGGTCCACGTCCCGGGGTGTTCCCGCCAGGTGTGGAGCGTCGGCGGCACCGAACGGACGCCCCGTATCTACGGGCACGTCGGTCGCCCGGACTCCGGAAGGCTGTACCAGCTGCGGAAGGCCGTCGACGGCCCGTGACACCGTGACGGCCGCGCGGGTTCCGGCGGCAGGGAGTGCCGCGGGTGGGCCGCGGGGTGTCCGCCGGGCGTGTCAGCGCGGGGTCAGGGGCCGTGGTGCAGTCTGGTTGTCGTGACCGGGAGGGTGACCGGGCCGGGTCGCGAGGGAGAGGTGCCCGGAGTGGTTGATCGGGGACCGGCCATTGGCCGTTCGGGTTCTTCTGGGATCCACGCAGGTTCGAATCCTGCCCTCTCCGCCGTACGCGGGCACCCCCGGGGCCATCCGGCCACCGGGGCCCTCCGGCGTCCGGGGCCGCGCCGGGAGGGAGCCGTCGCACGGGCCGATCCGGGCCACCGACCCCAAGGCGCCCACCCGCACCGCCCCGTGGCCCTACACCCGTACGACGACGACGGCCCACCCGGGAATACCGGGTTGGCCGTCGAGGCGGGGTCAGTTGTTCTGCGTGGCGTCCGTGTCCGCCTGCGAGGCCGCGCTGTCGGCGGCGTCCAGCTTCGCCTGCATGTCCGCCGCCTGGCCGTCGGTGCCCGCCGACCGCTCCGCCTTCGGGTGGGCGGCCGTGCCGCCCCCGCAGCCGGTCAGCAGCAGGACGGCCCCGGCGGCCAGGGCGGTGAGCACGGCCGCGCCGCGCCGGGCGGACCTCACTTGGACCCCTGCGCGGTGCACCAGGTGGAGACGGCCTTCAGGTCCTCCTGGCGCTTCTGCAGGGTCGGCACCAGGTTCTTGCGGAAGGTCAGGCGGTCGTTGAGGTACGTGTGGATCTCGGTGTGACCGGCGTTCTTCGCCTCGGTGACGCGCTGCTCCAGCCGGGCGACCGAGCCGGCGACGGTGGCGTCGCCGTTCAGCCGGGTGAGGGCGGCGCTGATCCGGGCCTCGGTCTTCGGCAGGCGCTTGCAGATCGACTTGGCGCCATCGCCCTTCGGCGCGGACTTCGCCGACGCGGCGGGGCTCGGCGAGGCGCTCTCGGCCTGCGCGGGGCCGGCGGACAGCAGTGCACCGGCCAGGGCGACGGCGCCGATCGCGGCGGCGGTCCTACGGTTCGCGAGCATGGTGGTATCCCCTTCGGTGCGACGGGCCGACGCGTGGGCGCGCCGACCGAGCAGGACGCTAGGGAGCCTTTTTGTGGATTCCTTGTGACCGCCGGACCGGCCGCACCGCGCCGCTCGGAGAGGCACCCGGACCTCACCCGAAACCCGCCGCGGGCCCGTCAGTCGCCCCGGGAGATCCAGTCGCGCCGTGCGGGCAGCCGCACGGTCGGTTCGTCGTCCGAGACCAGCGGGAGCCGCACCTCGAAGCGCGCGCCCGTCCCGCCGGGTACCTCGCCGAGGCCGACCGTGCCCCGGTGCAGCGCGGCCTGCTGGGCCACCAGGGTGAGCCCGAGGCCGGAGCCCGGACTGCCGGGCCGGTGGTGGAACCGGCCGAAGACGGCCTCGCGTTCGGCGGGCGGTACACCGGGCCCCTCGTCGTCCACCGTGAGCAGTGCGAAACCGCCCTGCGCGCGCAGCCGGACCGTGACCCGCGGCGGCTCGCCCGGCCGGTGACCGTGCACCACCGCGTTGCGCAGCAGATTGGCGAGCATGATCTTCAGGCCGGAGTCCCAGCCGAAGATCCGCAGCTCCGCCGGCAGGTCCACGTCCAGCACCAGCCCCGACCCGGCGTCCCGGCGAGCGGCCTCGGCGGCGGCCGCGTCCACCAGCTCGCACAGGTCGAGCGGGGCGAAGGCGGAGACCTCCACGAGGTCGCCGAGCGCGAGCATCCGCAGCGCGCCGAGCAGTTCCAGCAGCCGGGCGTGGTCGCTCCGCAGGTCGCGCACCACCTCGGCCCGTTCACCGGGGGAGAGGTCGGGGTGGGCGGCGAGCACGTCCAGGTCCGTCTGCATGCTCATCAGCGGCGTACGCAGCTCGTGCGAGGCGGCGGACGAGAAGGACCGGGCCGTCTCCAGCGCCTGCGCGGTCCGCGCCGCCTGCTCGTCGTAGCGGGTCAGGAGCTGGCCGATGGCCGCGGACAGTTCGTCCACCTCGGCTATGTTCACGGGGGTACCGGCGAAGGCGGCGGCCCCGGCCGCCGGGTCGAGTCCGGCGGCCCGCCGGCTCAGCCGCCGTACGGACGCGGTGGCGCGCCCCGCCAGCCCGTACGCGAGGAGCCCGGACACCGGAGCGGCCAGCAGCGCCACGAGCAGCACCCTCCGCCGCACGGCGGCCACTTGCGGGTCGGTGCTCGAAGCCGCCGTGTAGATCCACAGGTTCCCGGGCGCGGCGCCGGCCACCGGCACGCTGAGCACCCGCCAGGCATGGCCCTTGGCGCGGACCGTGACGGGGCCCTGCGGGGTCCGGTCGGGCAGCCGGACCGCCGCGTCGGGCTGCGGACCGCCTTCCAGGACGGTCGCTCCGTCCGCGCCGCGCACCCGGATCCCCGCGTCCAGGACGTCACCGAGCACCTTGCGGTGCTGGTTCTGCTCCGCCTTCGGCCGCCCGTTGCGGTCGGCTGCCAGCAGGGCCCGTACGTCGGGCAGGACGGCCGAGGCCCGGTCCTGGAGCCGCGCGTCCTGCTGCTGGCGCAGGTCGCGGCTGACGAGCCCGAGCACCAGCAGACCCGCGGCCAGCACCAGCAACGGCATGACCACGGTGACCGAGAGCGCGATCCGGGTGGCGAGCTTCACGATCCGCTCCCCGCGCCGGGCACGCGCAGCACGAACCCGACGCCGCGCACCGTGTGGATCAGCCGGGGGCGTCCGCCCTCTTCCAGCTTGCGGCGCAGGTAGCTGACGAAGGTGTCCACCGCGTCGGTGCGCACCTCGAAGTCGTAGCCCCACACCCGGTCCAGCAGCTGGTCCCGGGTCAGCACGATGCCCGCGTTGCGCACCAGGGCGGCCAGCAGCTCGAACTCCCGCCGGGTGAGCTGGACCTCGGTCCCGCCGTGGTGCACCCGGCGGGTCGCCTGGTCCATCTCCAGCGGTCCGGCGCGCAGCACGTCCCGCTCGGCGCGCGCCGGGCTGCGCCGCAGCAGGGCGTGCAGCCGCAGCACCAGTTCCTCCAGCGCGAAGGGCTTGACGAGGTAGTCGTCGGCGCCCGCCTGGAGACCGGCGACCCGGTCGGCCAGTTCGTCCAGGGCCGACAGCATCAGGACGGGGGTTTCGTCGCCGCGTGCGCGCAGGCTCCGGCACACCTCCGTACCGGTCAGTCCCGGCATGGACACGTCCAGGACGAGCACGTCGGGGGTCCGCGCGTCCACCTGGGCGAGAGCGCCGGGCCCGTCCTCGGCGAGGACCACGGTGAATCCGCTCAGCCGCAGTCCGCGCTCCAGCGAACGCCGGATGGCGGCGTCGTCGTCCGCCACGAGCACCACTGCCGTGTTCATGCTGCCTCCCGCACCGCCCCTGTCCGAACCGGGCCCGACCCTCTCACAGCCGTCCGGACCGACCGGACGCGGGCCCCTGCCGGAAGCCCGATTCCGGTCGCCTTCCGTACCGTGCCGTCCGCGCGGCGGTCGTGGGCGGTGGTCGTGGGCCGGTGCGGGCACCTGCCCGGGTGTCAGGCGGGAAGGGCGTCGGCCAGGCCCGCGCCGAGGAGCAGGAAGGCCCGGTCGGCGGCGGCGACGGCCTCGGGGTACACGTCGTCGGCCGGGCGGCCCGCCTGCACCTGGCGGCTGTTGCGGTCGGCGAGGGCGCGCAGGACGGTGACGATCTGCACGGAGGCGAGCCGTGCGGTGAGCTCGTCGGCGCCGGCCTCCTCCAGTGCTTCGGCGAGGGCGGCGATGCTGCGCACCGCGTACCGGAGCAGCCGCTCGCTGAGGCTCGCCGTCGTGCTGAGTAGCCGGGCGAAGGCCAGGGCGTCCGGGTCGGAGGTGAGGCCGGTGACGGGGTCCCGCCGGGCCAGGGCGTCGAGCTCGTGAGCGTGCAGGGCGGCCAGTGGGCTCGTACCGGCCGGGCGGGCGCGGACCACGCGGGCCGATTCGTCCTCGTGGTCGGCGAACTGCTGCAGGACGAGGTCTTCCTTGGTCGGGAAGTAGGTGAACAGCGTGCGCTTGGAGACTTCGGCGGCCTCGGCGATCTCCACGATCGACACGTCGTCGAAGCCGCGGCTCAGGAACAGTCGCAGCGCCGCTTCGAAGATCGTCTGCCGGGTGCGCTGCTTCTTGCGTTCCCGCAGCCCAAGTTGCTCAGTCATGCGCCCACGATAGCAATGGGGTACCGAGGAGAAACTTGCACCTGGTATAGTTCTCTACCAAGTGAAGGAATCGTCCTGGGAGGCTCCATGAACGTGCAGGTCACCGGTGTCATCGTCGTCGGGGCCGGCGGCGCCGGACTCACGCTCGCCACCGAGCTCGCCCTCGCCGGCGTACCGGCCGTCGTGCTGGACCGGCTGCCCGGCCGCAACCTCCAGTCCCGTGCCGGGGCGATCCAGCCCCGGACCGCCGAGATGCTCGCGCTGCGCGGCCTGCTGGACGACGCGCTGGGACGCTCCATCGACTACCGGCTCGTCGGCGGCCACTTCGCCGGCCTGCCCGTCCCGCTGGACTACGCGGCGTGGGACACCCGCTATCCGCACCCGGTCCTGCTCCCGCAGGACCAGCTGGAGGCGGTGCTGGAGGACCGGCTCACCGAGCTCGGCGGTCAGGTGCTCAGGGAGCACCGCCTGACCGGCCTGGACCAGGACGCCGACGGCGTCACGATCTCCATGACCGGGCCGGGCGGGGACCTGTCCCTGCGGGGCCGCTACCTCGTCGCGTGCGACGGCGCCCACAGCAGCGTGCGCAAGATCGTCGGAGCCGATTTCCCCGGCGAGGCCGCCACCGTCCGCATGGGCACCGCCGATCTGCTGCTCACCGGGGACGTGGACGACAGCTCCACCGGACACATCAGCTCGCGGATCCACACCACGCCCGAGGGCCACTTCGCCATGATCACGCCCCTGGCGAACGGACTCCACAAGCTCATCTTCAGCGGCCCCCGGACCATGCTGGCCGAGCGCGACGCCCCGGTGACGGCCGAGGAGGTCCGCGAGGTGCTGCGAGCCACCCACGGCGGGGCGCTCGATGTCGCCGAGATCCGCTACTCCTCCCGGTTCAGCAACGCCAGCAGGCAACTGGAGCAGTACCGCCACGGTCGCGTGTTCTTCGCCGGCGACTCCGCGCACATCCACTCCCCGGCCGGCGGCCAGGGGCTCAACCTCGGCGTGCAGGACGCGTTCAACCTGGGCTGGAAGCTCGCCGCCGTCCTGCGCGGCGACGCGGGCGAGGAGTTGCTGGACACCTACCAGAGCGAGCGGCACCCCGTCGCCGCGCGGGTGCTCGCCCTCACCCGGGCGCAGGGGGTGGTCATGGGGCCGCAGCGCGACGGCGGGCTGGGCGAGCTGCGCGACGTGCTCACTGACCTCCTCCGCCTGCCCGACGCCAACCGGTACATGGCCGGCGTGATGGCCGGGCTCGACCTCTGCCTCCCGTCTCCGGACGCCTCGGCCCATCCGCTGCTGGGCCTGCGGATGCCCGACCTCGACCTCGTCGTCGACGACGAGCGGGTCCGGTTCAGCGACCTGACGCGCTCCGGACGCGGCGTCCTGCTCAACCTCACCGACGCCCCGCTCGCCGTCGCGGCCCCCTGGAGCGACCGGGTGACCCACGTGCGTGCCCGGGCGGAATCCGGCGAGACCGGCGCCGAGGCCATACTCGTCCGCCCGGACGGCTACGTCTGCTGGGCCGGAGGCGCCGGCCTCGCGGAGACGCTCACCCGCTGGTTCGGCTCCGGCGACCTCGCCGCCGACGGGATCGCGGGGGAGGCCGCCTGAGGGACTTCGAACGGTTCGCCACGATGCGGTGAAGCGGCACCGTGGCGACGGTGACCGGACCGGCGGTGCTCCGCGTCAACCGCTCAGTACGGCCGGGCCCGCTTCGCGAAGGCCGGCGACAGCTCGTTCTGCGCGGCGCGCGGGAAGGCGACGGTGTCGGGGTTCCCGTCCGAGACGTACCGGCTCTTCCCGGCGGCGAGCTTGTCCAGCCAGCGCGAAGAACCGAATTCGGCGTCCTCGTCCTTCGGCCCCGCCGAGCGGATCCGGGGGATCGCGCCGGGTGTGAAGGCCTTCGCGAAAGGCGAGACCGACGGGTTGGCCCCCACGAGATACACCCCGTCGTAGCGGTAGTCCGTTCCCCGCGCGGCCACCCCGGCCGGCTCGGGCATGGCGCCGAAGGGCAGGGCGAGCGAGGTGACCCGCGTCCCGGGCGCGGCCTTCTCGATCGCCTGCTGGCCGGCCGAGATCGCCCTCGCGGCGCCCGCCTGGTCCAGGGAGCGGAGGTTCTCGTGACGGTCGGTGTGGTTGGCGACCTCGTACCCGTGTGCCTTCAGCCAGGTCAGGGCCTTGGCGGAGCCCGTGGCCGAGAAGGCGTCCGCGTTGACGAAGAAGGTCGCCACCGGCTTGAACGCGGGGTACTTCTTCGCCGTCTCCGCCAGGATGGCGACGGCGGTATCCGGGGCCGGAGTACCGTCCGCGCCGAGCCGCACCTGACTGTTGGTCGAGTCGTCGAACGTGAGGACCACCGGGTGGGCGCCGGCCGGGATGTCGATGCGGCCCGTCTGGAAGTCACCTGCCGTCACCGGCACGTAGTCCTCCCGTGCGAGGCGCTCCAGCTCGGCCCGGAAGTCGGCCGGCGTGCGGTCGTAGACGCTGGTCGGCTTCGCGGTGAGCTGGTGGTACATCAGCACCGGTACCTGGCCGAGTTCGTTGGCGCCGACCGCCGCCGGATCCTTCGCGGCGGCGGGGCCGACCGCCGCCCGCGAGGCGGGTGTACGGGGTTGCCCCGTGGCCGGTGACGGCCCCGTGGAACAGCCGGTGGCGAGCAGGGCGGCGGCGCCTGCCAGGGCGCCGAGCGGGACGAGCGGGTGGCGCATCAGGAGCCTCTCCGAGGTGGGGGTGTCGCGCCATACCTACCGGCGAAGAGGGCCCCGGTACCGCACTGTCCCCTGCATGGCGTAGCCGCCACGCCGCAGGCGATCCGGGCCGTTCGTGTGAAATATCGGCGGAACCAGTCGACCGGCACGTGCAGCGGCAATGAATGGAGGCAGCATCCGGCCCGCACCCCCCGTCACGAAGGACGTCACGATGCCCCGCACCCGCATACCGCGCTCCGGCTCCTCCCGCCGTCTCCGCCGCCCGGCCCGTCGCGGCGCCCTCATAGCGACGACCGGGGCGCTCGCTCTGGCCGGGGCGGGCGTCGGCGCCTGGACGTTCCTCGCGCCGGGTCCGGGCATCCAGGGAGTGAGCGACGGCGCCGTCCTCGACGCACGCGCGGCCGCACGGGTCAGCGCCTATCTCGCCGCGGGTACGCCCGGTGGCGGCAACAAGCCGCACGTCACCCTGGACGGCGCGGCGGTCCCCCTCACCGCCGAAGGCGCCCGCCTGAGGATCGGTCTCCCGCACCTCGCGGAAGGCCGGCACACCCTGGTGGTGGCGGGCGGCAGCAGCCTCCCCTTCGCCTCGTACCGCAAGGTCGTGGGCTTCAGCGTGGACACCACCCCGCCGGAGCTGAAGGTGGCCGACCCCGTGATCAAGAACGCCGCCGCCCCGGTGACCATCACCGGCAACGCCTCCGGTGACGCCGACGTGAGCGTCAACGGCAAGAAGGTCCCCGTCGACAAGGCCGGTGCCTTCAAGGCCACGGTCCCGAAGGGCACCCCCCTCGTCACGGTCAAGGCGGTGGACCGCGCCGGGAACACCACCAGCAAGGACGTGTCCGCCCGGGGGCGCCGCCCCATGATCCGTGCCGCGCACATCACGGCCATCGGCTGGGGCGACGACGGGCTCCGCGGCGGCATCCTCGCCCTGGTCCGCAGCGGCAAGCTCAACGCCGTCGAGCTGGACGTCAAGGACGAGGACGGCGAGGTCGGGTACGCGTCCCAGGTGCCGCTGGCCCGCCGGATCGGCGCGGCCAAGGGCTACTACGACGCCCGCAAGGCGATCGCCGAGATCCACGCCGCCGGCGCCCAGGTCATCGGCCGCATCGTGGCCTTCCGCGACCCCAAGCTCGCCGCGGCCGCCTGGAAGGCCGGCGACCAGGACCAGCTCGTGCTGACCCCGTCGGGGCAGCCCTACGACGGCGGCCACTACGGCGCCCTGTCCTTCACGAACTTCGCCAACCCCACGGTCCGCAAGTACAACCAGGACCTCGCCCTCGAAGCGGCCCGGCTCGGCTTCGACGACGTCCTCTACGACTACGTGCGCCGGCCGGACGGCCCGCTGTCGCACATGCGTTTCCCGGGCATCGGCACCGCCACGCCCGAGCAGTCCATCACCTCGTTCGTCGCCGACACCCGGACCGCGCTGCGTCCCCAAGCCAAGTACCTCGGCGTCTCGGTCTTCGGCATCGCCGCGACCCGGCCCACCGAGATCGCGCAGGACATCGGCGCCCTGGTCAAGGTGACCGACTACGTCGCCCCGATGGTCTACCCGTCCCACTGGGCGCCGGGGGAGTACGGCGTCGCACAGCCCGACACCTCCCCGTACGCGATCGTGCAGCGTTCGCTCGCCGACTTCGCCCGCCAGGCGAAGGGCACGCAGACCGAGATCATCCCGTGGCTGCAGGACTTCTCGATGGGCAGCACCTACGGGCCGGCCGAGGTGGCCGCACAGATCAAGGCCGCCGAAGCCAACAAGATGAGCTCCTTCATCCTCTGGAACGCCGGCGCCCGCTACCAGGGCGCGGCACTCCAGCAGATCGCCACGCGCTGACAGGGCCCGGCCGACGGCCGGGCAGGAGGCGGGTCCCCGGCCCCGGGGGCCCGCCGAAGCGCGTTCAGGCCTTGAGGATCCGCCCCGACACCGCCAGGGTGACGCGCCGCGGCGTGAGGGCGGAGGCGAGGGCGGAAACGCGGTTGGCGAGCCCGGCGACGATGCTGGGCGGGGTCTTGCCGCGCTCCAGCGCGCGGCGGGTGGCGGTCACGACCTGCTCCGGGGTGGCCATCCGGCCGACGGCCGCGTCACGGCTGCCGACGACGTCGAAGAACTCCGTGCTGACCGGACCCGGCGATACGGCGAGCACCCGCAGCGGAGAGGAACGGGTCTCGTAGCCGACGGCCTCGGTGAAGCTCAGGACGAAGGCCTTGCTGGCGCCGTAGACCGCCATAGCCGGGGTCGGCTGGTACGCCGCCGCGCTCGCGACGGTGACCAGCGCGCCCCGGCCGTCGGCCGCGAGATCGGGCAGGAAGGCCCGGGTGAGCTCGGTGACGGCCACGACGTTCAGCTGGATCATCTCGTTGATCTGCGCGACGTCCTGCCGGACGAAGGGGCCGTGGCTGCCGAACCCGGCGTTGTTGACGAGGGTGTGGACCGTGATCCCGCGGGCGTCGAGCTCCGCGCGCAGCGCGGCCGCGGCACCCGGCCGGGCGAGGTCGGCGGCGACCGCGTGGGCCGTGACGCCGTAGCGCTTCTCCAGATCCGCCGCGAGCCCTTCGAGCCGGTCGAGGCGGCGGGCCACGAGCACGAGGTCCGCTCCGCGCTCGGCCCACTGGCGGGCGAACTCGACACCGAGGCCGGCGCTTGCCCCGGTGATCAGGGCCACGGTTCCCTGGTATGTCATAGGCATCGTCGGCTGCTCCGTTTCCACGTGTTGACGGTATCGAATGTAGGCGGCGACACCATTGTAGTCAATGACAACATCGAGAGAGGGGTGCCCGCCTTGACCGAGGGGCCCTACCACCACGGCAACCTCAGGGCCGCTCTGCTGGAGCGCGCGGAGACCGTCCTCACCGAGTCGGGCGTGGACGGCCTGTCCCTGCGCGCCCTGGCACGCGATCTCGGCGTGAGCCACGCAGCGCCGTCCCGTCACTTCCGCGACCGGCAGGCACTGCTGGACGCCCTCGCCGTCAGCGGCTTCACCCGGCTGAACGAGCGCCTGCGCACCGCCGCGGAGGCACCCGGGCCGGTGCCGGTGCGCCTGGCCGGCCTGGGGCGGGCGTACGTGGAATTCGCCGTCACCCACGCCCCCCTGCTGGACCTCATGTTCAGCGCCAAGCACGCCGACGACTCCAGTGCCGAACTCAGGGAGCTCGGGCACCGCAGCCTCGACACGACCGCCGAGCTCATCGCGCAGGCGCAGGCGGAGGGCACCGTCCGCGCGGGCGACCCGGCCAGGCTCGCCCAGGTCGCCTTCTCCACGGTGCACGGCCTGGCCACACTGGCCCTGGGCTCCCTGCTCGACGACACCCCGCTGGCGGAGGCCACCGACCTCGCCCTGGACGTACTGCTGACCGGCCTGCGCCACCCCGACCGCTAGCCTCGCCCCCCCGGGGCCGACGGCCCGCAGCCGATGTCGGTGCGGCTCTGTACCGTGCGGCCATGGGCATCTACCTGGTCGGCGTCGGCGCGAAGGAGTGGTTCGGTGAGGAGGAGGGGGATCGGGGGGCCGTCGCCTCGGCCCTGAACCGGGAGCTGAGGCGGCGTGGGCTGCCGCCCTACCTGACCGTCCCCGAGGAGACCGCGTTCGTCCGCGGCTCCGGGCAGTCCTTCGAGGAGAAACTCGTCCCCTCCATGGCCGGGTTCGGCGCGCTGTGCGACGCACACCTCTCGCCCGAGGAGGCGGAATCCCTCTGCGGCTGGACGGTGCTGGTGCCGGTGCCCCTCGACGAGGACGTCCGGCTGCCCGTGGACGCCGGGCACGAGGACGAGTCCGTGATCGCCGGCGCGCCCCGGGTACTGGCCCTCGCCGAGCGGCTGGCAGCGGCCATCGACCTGCCGGCCGACATCCCGATGGCGTGCGACAACCTGGATCTGACCACGTGGTTCCTGGACGGAGCGGCGAAGGAACTCGCGGTCAGCCGCCCGGGGCCATGGAGCGAGGACCTGGGAACGGCCTTCTACGTCGCCCTGTTCCTGCGCGCCGCCCAGCACTCGATCCGGCGCGGCTGCCCCATCGTCTACTCCTGAGGGGCACGGCCCGGACGGGGGAGGGACGCCCCCGGCCGATGGAAGGGGACGGATGCCCGGACCGACCACGGACCTGCCGTTCCGGTACGGCAGCCGCGCGGTTCGGGTCCGACCCGCGCGTGCGCTGGGGCGGGCACGGTACGGAAGGATCGGCCGGATCAGCCGCTCCGGGCACGTCACCGAGTTCCCGCTGTCCAGCGACTTTTCGTTCCCCAGCGGCATCACGACCGGGCCCGACCGGAACATCTGGTTCACCGAGCTGCTGGCCCGCGCCGTCGGCCGGGTCCAGGCCCTCCCTGGCCGAGGCGCACCGGCGGCCCACCCGGCTCCTGCGAGCCACCCCCACCACCCGGCGCCCACGGAGCACCGCCCCCTCCACCTCGTGCCCGGCCCGCCCGGCGGCACTGCGGCAGCGGTGATCAGCTCACGCTCATCCCCCGCTCAGGCCACACGCCCCGCTCCGTGCGCAGCGCGTTGAGCTTCCGCGAGGCCTTCAGGAACGTGTGGTCGACCAGCTCGTCCCGGACCGTCGAGGTGCGGGAAGCCTTGTCCATGGTCAGGCGCCGCGTGAAATCGCCGGGGTCGTCACCGAATTCGTACTCGACGCCCTCTTCGGTCTCGGAGACCTTCCGGAAGTACACGATCGCAGCCATCCACCACTCCTCTTGAAACCCTTCGCCCCGCCTGTCCGGCCACGGCCCGGTGCGCCCCTGACGGGTCCTGCGGATTCTCGCGCACCTTCCGCGCGCGCCTCACGCACTCGGACCGGAGGTTCCGGGCGCGCGTTCAGCGGGTGGCCGGGTTCGTTAGGCTCGCGGGAATGGAAGCCCGCACCCCGCCCGTCCTCCTCCTGTCCGCACCCCGCACCTCGACCGCCGAACTCATCGCCCGGGCAGCGGCCTGGCGCGGCCACGAAGTGACCGACCGGGCGGAGCGCGCCCGAGGACGCCGGGTGCACTGGTACGGAGGCCCCCGTGCGGCAGCACGCCTCGCGGGCCCACTGGGCCTCGGACTGCTCGAACCGGCCGACGACTGGCTGACGCACGTACCGCACCCCCTCCTGCGGCGCGACGTGCGGCTCACCACCCTCGCCGAGGCCCGGACACTGCGGGAACGGGCCTTCGTGAAGCCGCCCTCGGCCAAGATCGACCTGCTGCCCGCCGCCGTCCACGAGGACGGGACCGGTCTGCCCGGCGGGCTCGAAGGTTCCACGCCGGTCCTGGTGAGCGGGGTGGTGGAGTTCGCCGCCGAGTACCGGCTGTTCGTCCTCGACGGCGAAGCCGTCACCGGCAGCCGCTACGCCGTCCACGGGCGCCTCGACCCGGCTCCGCTGGACGCCGAGAGCCGCGCCTTCGGCCGTACGGTCCTCGACGCGACGGCCGCCGGTCTGCCCAGCGCGGTGTGCCTGGACATCGGCCGGCTCACGGACGGCCGCTGGGCGGTGGTCGAGGCCAACATGGCGTGGTTCGCCCACTGTTACGCCGCCGAACCGGACCGCGTCCTCGACACGGTGCTCCGAGCCGCCGGCCCGATCACCGCGGTCACCGAACGGGACCGGCCGCACCTGAACGGCTCGGCGGCGGTCGTCCCTGGCACGTCACCGTGAGCTCGATCCGGCCGTGGATCAGGCTGCGGTCAGGAAGATGAAGCGGTGGTCGTCCGCCTACCTTGCAGGGAGTCGATCTGGGCACCAACATCGTTGTGGAATGCGGCTGTTGGCTGTGGGGCGAACGGCCGTGATCCGCTGGTCGGTGGAGGCCGAGGACTCGTGCTTCCGCAAGAGCATGGGCGCAGGACGAGTCCGTCGGGTTCGTCCGGGCAGGCGGGCCCTCGGACCTGGTGCGGACCCGTGTCAGGGTGGGGCCTTATGGACTGCGCTTTCTGTCAACTCATCAGTCAAGACACCGCGCACTGGGTGGCCCGTGAGGCCGAGTGCTGTGCCTTCGCCCCGCTGAACCCGCTCGCGCCGGGGCACACGCTGGTGGTTCCCACCCGCCACTGCACGGGTGTGTTCGACACGCCGCCCGACGTGCTGACCGCGTCGATGGGCCTGGTCCAACGCGTGGCGACAGCCATGCGGTCCGCCCTCGGTGCCTCGGGCGTCAACATCCTGAGCGCAAGCGGTCCGGGGTCGGAGCAGTCCGTGCCGCACCTGCACTTCCACGTCGTTCCGCGGTGGGTGCACGACGGGATCTCCACGTGGCCGACTGGCCAGTCCCGTCACCGCCTCACCGGCGATCCGGTCGCCCAGCTGGCCGATGCCCTCGGTCGAAACCAAGCGATCCACGACGAACGGAGTTGAGCCGAAATCCACAACGCGCCGGCCGAGTCACGGCCGTTGCGCCCCGTTCGGGGACCCGTTGCGCGGGCCGCCCCGACGGGCGGCCCGCGCTTTCGGACGTCCCCTATTCCTGAGGGGCGTCGAAGCGGACGGAGCGGACCTCCAGGGTGTCCTTGGCCGGGTTGCCGTGGGCCTTCAGCCGCCACTCGGCGCCCTGGCAGTTCGCACCGAGGTAGACGGTCACGGCGGTGTCGGTGTCGTTGTGCGGGCCGTAGCCCGGCTGCTCGTCGTCGTGGCCGACGGGATAGAGGTTGATGCACTTGCCGCTGTGCGGGTCGTGCAGGGTCGCGAACTGTTCCTGCCCGTGGCCGTCCACGTACTTGTAGTGGAAGTTGCCCTGGGCGGCCTGGGCCGAGCCGGCGAGCGACAGGACCAGGGTGAGGGCGCCGAGACAGGCGCCGACGGTGGAGCGCAGCTTCATGGCGAGGAAGGGTCCCTTCCGGAGGTGATCGAAAGTGATCGCGGGGTGGTGCGTGCCCGACCCTAGGAGGGGTGTCCCGAGGCGAATCGATCCGCCTGATCACCCGCTCTGGTGCGTCACCCCGGCGCCACCTGATCGGACCAGAGCGCCGGACGCACGTCCACGGCAGCCGGACGATCGGCCCTGCCGGGACGTCGTGCCCGACACGGACACGAGACCCACGGCCGCACGGGATCCTGCCGCATCTCACCTCGACGTGCTGTCATGTGGCAAGGGTTCGGCTCCCGTGACGCACGTGATCCGACGACATGCCGCCCTGCTCGACCCCCTCGACCCCCTCGGTTCCCGGGCTCGACGAGGGAGGTGTGGCGACGGAGGTGCCGGGGGTGCCGGCACCGGGCATCGGCAGTCGTCGCCGCAGACGTGGGCGCGGGAGAGGGAGCTGGGTGTGATGGGCGCGGATTCGGGGAAGACGGGCCGGCCGGAGCCGTGGAACGGGAGGCCCTACGCGCAGGCGATGGACTCGGGGGAGGGGGACCTCTCGCTCAGGGACGGGGAGGGCTGGCTCCTCCCCCTGGAGGTGATGCGGTGGACCGGGCTGCCGGACGTGGGAGACGAGTCGGTACTGGCACGGTGTGAGGGCGGGGTACTGGACATCGGCTGTGGGGCGGGCCGCCTGGTGGAAGCCCTGGCCCGACGGGGGAGTGCGGTACTGGGCATCGACGTGTGCACCTCGGCCGTGATTTCCACGGTGTGCCGGGGCGGGCCCGCGCGCAGCGGCTCGGTGTTCGACCCGCTGCCGGCGGAAGGAAGTTGGGGCACGGCGCTGCTCATCGACGGGAACATCGGCATCGGCGGTGACCCGGGCCTGCTCCTGCGGCGGATCGGTGATCTCGTGTGCGACCGGGGGCTGCTGATCGTGGAGGTGTCCGCGACGGAGGTGGACGAACGTCGGCGGGTGCGTCTGTACGCCGGGCAGCGGGCGGTGAGCCCGGTGTTCTCCTGGGCTGCCGTGGGCCCGGCCGCGCTGGAACGGCTCGCCCGGGAGTCCGGCTGGTCGGCCACCGAGCGGTGGACCGGATCCCGGGGCGAGCGTCACTTCGTGGCTCTGCGTGCGCGGGCCTGAGCGCGCATCTCCCTGCGCCGGGGCCGCAGCCGCAGCCACGTCCCGATCAGGAAGACGGCGGCCGAGCCGATGAACAGACCGGCGGTGATGAGGAGCCATCGGGCGAGGAACCCGTCGGCGGGCAGGGCGGTGTAGGCGGTGTAGTGCCCGCCCTGTTGCAGGATCAGCGGCCACCACACCAGGAGCAGCAGACCGGAGATGAAGCCCGGGACGCGCAGGTGGTTGACGCTCGGCTTCGGCGTGCTCTCACCGGAGGGGGACCGCCCGGGCAGCAGCCGCTGGGCCGCCCGGTCGGTGAGCGAATACAAGGGGAGCAGGAGCAGGTCGTGCACGAGCGCGGCTCCCACGAACCAGATCGCCACGCCCACGGTGTCGCCGTTCAGGAGCCTGATCCCGGCGTACACGGCGAGCGCGAAGGAGGCCAGGACGAGGAGCAGGTGGAGCGGGGAGGCGCCGTAGCGATGGCGGAAGGCCGAGGCCGAGGCCGTGCCGTGGGCGGAACGGCCGGAACCGGCGGAACGGGCGGAACGCGTCGAACGGGGGGTCCGGGGGGTCATACGGGCTCTCCGAAGGTGAGGCGGGTGACCCACTTGGTGTTGTGGACGCCCGGAGCGGCCGGGATGATCACGCGGGCCGGGTAGCCGTGGTCCGGGGACAGATCGGCGCCGTTGACCCGCACCGCGAGGAGCGAACGGTGGTCGCGGGCCTGGTTCGGGGCGAGGACCACGGAGGAGAACGAACCTCCGCGCTGCACCGACTCGACCAGGACCTGCGGGGTGTCGCTGCCGAGTCCGACGAGGGCGGCGAGGTCGCTGAGCCGTACGCCCGACCACTGCTGGTCGGGGGTGGACCATCCTTCCACGCAGGCGATCGGCAGGGCCGCCTCGTTCTGGGGGAGGGCCAGGAGCATCCCGCGCGTCAGCACCACCTGCCGGCCGCCGCCGCGCACGGTCAGCCGCCAGGCGGGGCCGATGTCACTGGGCCGGATCCCGCTGGACGCGGCGGTCTTGTTGATCTGGAAGCCGTTCGGTCCCGTACCGGGGTCGCGGCCGTGCGGGGCCAGCAGCGCCGTCTGCCGCCACCAGCCGCCGATGCTCTGCCCGGCGGTCACGAAGAGGAGCGCGAAGGAGCCGGCCCCGACCATCGCGAGCGCCCCGCGGCGCGAGATCGTGGGACGGGCCGGACGTGGCGAGACCAGCCCGGCGGCCTCTGGGGAGCCGGACGCGGGCTGGTGGCCCCCGCCGCCCCGGACCGCACGCAGGGCGCGGGGAAGGCGGAAGGCCACGTGGAGGACGAACGCGCCGATGAAGACCCAGGAGCCGTAGAAGTGCAGGGTGTAGAAGGAGCCCGGGAAGATGTAGTCGAGCTGGATGTTGAGGATCCCGGTGATGAAGACGAAGCCGGCGCCGCCCACCAGCAGCAGGAGCGAGAGGCGCTCCAGGGCGTGCGCCGCGGACCTTACGGGCGGCCACTCGAACAGCTTCGGGATCACCGACCACAGCTTGGCCAGCAGGACCGGTACGAGGGCCACCCCCAGCACGGTGTGCACGCCCTGGGTGAGCCGGTACAGCCAGGAGGGAGAGGTCGGCCAGGTGAAGAGGTAGAACCCGAGCCACCCTTTGTCCGGCGTCTGGTCGTTGCGCGGGGCGAGATCGGGGTTGTAGGCCGCGTACGACAGCAGGCCCGTGATGAACAGAAGGGCGACCCCGACCAGGAGGACCAGTCCGAACACGCCGGTCAGCCAGGGGCCGCGCAGGGGGCTGCGCCAGAACTCCGGCCGGGCGGGGCCGGGCGGCGGGCCCGCCGCCCGCGCCCGTTCCGCCCTGGCCCGCAGCCGCTCGGTGACCGAGGGCCGAGGTGGCGGCGCGGGCCTCGCTCCGGCGGAGCCGCGCTCTGGCTCCCCGTCCGGCCCGTGCTGCCTGCCTCCGCGCGCGTCCATATCGGGCACCTCCGTAGACATCGGGCTCATCGGGCGTGGGCACCGGGGAAAACATCCCGCACCCACATGCCGAACCCCTCACCTGACACGCGGCGCGATGGGCCTCACGGCGGACGAAGAGGTACGACCGGTGACTTTCGGTGAGATTCGAGCACCTCGGGGGTGAGCCGCCCCATAGGACTCACGTCACATGCGATGCGGGGTAGTAGCCGGCGAAGGCCCGGTGCCGCTGATTCGTAGCGCCCCATGGCCGGGTCCGGTGGGTCCCCTCCTGCGAGGGTCCGTAGTAGGCGGGGTCTTTGCCAGGCCGCCGGGGCGTCGGTAGAACTGGATGAGTCGCCGGGCGGCACGGGTGCTTCACCCGCCGCCCAGGATCCCCTCTCCTCCGCGTGAGTGGCTCACGCACGTCTTCGGCGTGCCCGCGACCGTCCCTGTCCCCTACGGAAGGCTCCTCCGTGTCCAACGCCGTCATCCGCCGCATCGCCGCTTCGAA
>NZ_JBEXKC010000092.1:0-25591 GCF_040609475.1 Streptomyces sp. NPDC004667
CGTCGAAAGATCGTTCCCGAACGACGCCGTCTCCGACGTGAAACGGTCACCCGTCAACTGCATACCGTCACCCGAATCACCCGCGAAACGGATGATCACACGGTCCACGCGACGGATTTCCTTGCCGGCTCCATCGGGCGCATGCTCGCTGCGCTGCTCTCCGATGGACCCACCGGCCCCGTCGGCCTGCTCGGCCGGGCTACTGACCTGGCTGGTCACTGAACTGGACCTCCTTCGAGGCGCGGGCGTTCGTTCCCAAGGCCAACCCTACGTCCGTGAGGATTTTCGGCCTCTGGGCGCCCGCATTCTGGACCGGCCCTTTCCGGGCCGGTCTGTCCGACAGACGTGGTGCTCTACGCGAATATTCCGAATCCCCCGACCTGTGCCGGTGTGCTCTACCTGACAGAGTGTCAGTTGATCAGGACCTCAGATAGGTGAGGACCGCCAGTACGCGCCGGTGATCCCCATCACTCGGGGACAGCCCGAGCTTCATGAAGATATTGCTGACGTGCTTCTCTACGGCTCCGTCGCTGACCACGAGCTGCTTGGCCACGGCGGAATTCGTGCGTCCTTCCGCCATCAGGCCCAGTACCTCCCGCTCGCGCGGGGTCAGGCCGGCCAGGACGTCCTGCTTGCGGCTCCGGCCGAGCAACTGGGCCACGACCTCGGGATCCAGGGCGGTACCGCCCCGGGCCACCCGGACGACGGCGTCGAGGAACTCCCGGACGTCGGCCACGCGGTCCTTGAGCAGATACCCCACTCCGGTGCTGGAACCGGCCAACAGTTCGGTGGCGTACTGCTCCTCCACGTACTGGGACAGCACGAGCACCCCGATCCCGGGATGCTCCCGGCGCAGGCGTACGGCGGCCCGTACGCCCTCGTCGGTGTGCGTCGGCGGCATCCGGACGTCGGCCACGACCACGTCCGGCAGCGCGTTCTCGGCAGCGAGGTCCGCCACCGTCTTGATCAGGGCTTCTGCGTCCCCGACGCCGGCCACGACGTCATGCCCCCGGTCGGTCAGCAACCGGGTCAGGCCCTCACGGAGCAGCACTGAATCCTCGGCGATGACCACCCGCACCCTGTCGTCCACGTTCAGCAGCTCCCGCGTCCACTCGTCATCCGCAACCCATTCCCGGAGGCCGGGTTTCCCCGGCCGAGCCAAGCATCCCAGCCCAAAGGCCCGGTAAAGGGTGGTCTTGGTCAACAAGTGCGCGCGCGACGGACTAAATCCGGCCGAATCAAGCCCGACCGATCAATTCCAGCCGCCCAAGTGAAATCCGGCCCGGCGGGCGAGATTCCGGAGGGGGCGGAGCCGTTCGGGCGAGACAGGAGCAAATCCGGCCCCGGCCCCGCTTCCCGCCTCGCGGGGGCTTGGGGCGCGGATCCGGATTTGGATCCGGGTCCGGGTCCGGGCCGGTCCCGGCAAATCCAGCCTCGCCGGCGTTTGAGGCGCGGGGGTCCGGGGGCGGAGCCCCCGGGGAGACGGCCCGGACCGTTCCGGCAGCCTCCCCGGGGCCTGAGGGGGGAACGGGCGAAGGGCGGGTCGGGGACCTGCCCCGCGCTGCGGTGCCTGGGCCGGGCTCGGGGCCCTCCTCGGGCTCGGGACCTGCCCCGCGCAGCGGTGCCTGGGCTCCGGGCTCGGGGCCCGACCTGGGCTCCGGGCTCGGGACGCGTCCCGGGACCCGGGCCGGGGCGGGCCCCGGGTGGCCCCCGTAAAGGCCCGGCCAGGGCAGGGTCAGGCCCGCCAGGGAAGCTCCGCCGTCACCGTGGTCCCCCGCCCCGCCTCGGAGTCCACCACCAGTACCCCGTCCACGGCGTCCAGCCGCTCGGAGAGCCCCGCCAGCCCCGTCCCGCCCCGCGGATCCGCCCCGCCCCGCCCGTCGTCCGCGACCTGGACCAGCAGCCGCCCCCCGGACTTCCACACGTCGACGCTCGCGCTCCGCGCCCCCGCGTGCTTGCTGATGTTCTGCAGCAGCTCGGAGACGGTGAAGTACGCGATCCCCTCGATCGCCGCCACCGGCCGGGCCGGCAGGTCCACCGACACCTTCACCGGTACCGCGCACCGCGAGGCCACCGAGGACAGGGCCGCGTCCAGTCCCCGGTCGGTCAGCACGGCCGGGTGGATCCCGCGCGCCAGGTCCCGCAGCTCCTGGAGCGCGACCTTGACCTCCCCGTGGGCCGCGTCCACCATCCGCGCGGCCCCCGCCGGGTCCTCCGTCAGCTTCTCCTTCGCCAGACCCAGGTCCATCGCGAGGGCGACCAGCCGCGCCTGGGCCCCGTCGTGCAGGTCCCGTTCGATGCGCCGCAGGTCGGCCGCCGCCGTGTCCACGACCACCCCGCGGTCGGACTCCAGCTCCCGGACCCGGTCGTCCAGGCGGGAGCGCCCCAGCAGCCCGCCGACCAGGATCCGCTCGACGCCGGTCAGCGCGCGGATGACCCAGGGCGTGGCGAGGGTGACCAGGAGCCCGGCCAGGCAGGTGGCCGCGATGGCGACGGGCGAGTCGAGGTAGAAGCGGTAGTCGCCGTTCTGGAAGAGCTGCAGGCCGGGCTGGTCGGTGAAGGCGGGGAACACCCAGAACCACAGCGGGTACAGCAGGGCGCTCCACCCGTACGCCCACAGCGTGAGCGCCAGGCAGAAGGCGAACACCGCCCACGGGAAGTGCACCACCGAGTACAGCAGGTGGCGCCAGGCGCTCCCGCTCTTGAGCAGTGCGCCCATGCTCGCCAGCGCCCCGCTCTTGCCGGCCCGGACCGGCGCCGGTTCGGCGACCGGCATCCGCAGCAGCGACCGTACGCGGCCGCGCTCGATCCGCCCGAAGCCCCGGCACGCCAGGAGGACACCGGCCAGGACCGGCACTCCGAGGAAGGTGACGAGCAGCCCGGCGCCGACGGCCGCGCCCGTGACGGCGACGCAGAAGTACAGGGTGCTCAGCGGCAGCCCGATCAGCAGGTACCCGAACTCCCGCCAGGTCCGCGCCGCCACCGGTGCCCGCAGCACGGCGGCCAGCCCGCTGCCGCCGGGGCCGTCGCTGCCGCCCATGCCGTTGCCCATGATCCCGCCCCGCCCTTCCTCGCGTCCTTGACGGCTCCCAGCCTGCCGCCCGGCCCTATTCCGGACCATGCGGCGGGTCGGCCTCTACTCCCGGGGGTTAACCCCACCCGCCCCGGCCCCGCCCGCGCCTCCGGACCCCTGCACCCCTGACCCCGCCCACCGGACCCCAGACCCCGAACACCCGGCCCGGCACCTCCGGCCGCCCGCTCCCGGCCCGGCACCTCCGGTTGCCCGCTCCCGGCCGCCCGCGCGGCCCGGCACGTCCGGCCCCGCACGCTCAGGCCCCCGTACATGCGGACGGGGCCCCGCCCGCCCCGGCCGGAAGCCCCGCTCGACATCCGGATCCCGTCCGGTCCGGTCCCGCTCGCCTAGGCGAGCCCCCGTTCCCGCCACGGCAGCTCCGCCGACACCACCGTGCCCTCCCCTTCGGGGGAATCCACCACGAACACCCCGTCCACCGCCCGCAGCCGCTCCGCGAGCCCGGACATCCCCGTCCCCGTCCCGCCCCGCGGATCCGCCCCGCCCCGCCCGTCGTCCGAGACCCGGATCAGCAGCCGCGCCCCCGCCCGCCACACCTCGACGCTCGCGCTCCGCGCCCCCGCGTGCTTGCTGACGTTCTGCAGCAGCTCGGAGACGGTGAAGTACGCGATCCCCTCGATCGCCGCCGCCGGGCGGGCCGGCAGGTCCACCGACACCTTCACCGGCACCAGGCAGCGCGAGGCCACCGAGGACAGGGCCGCGTCGAGTCCCCGGTCGGTCAGCACGGCCGGGTGGATCCCGCGGGCCAGGTCCCGCAGCTCCTGGAGGGCGAGCTTCACCTCCCCGTGCGCCTCGTCGACCATCGCCGCCGCCCCCTCCGGGTCCTCCAGCAGCTTCTCCTTCGCCAGACCCAGCCCCATCGCGAGGGCGACCAGCCGCGCCTGGGCCCCGTCGTGCAGGTCCCGTTCGATGCGCCGCAGGTCGGCCGCCGCCGTGTCCACGACCACCCCGCGGCCCGACTCCAGCTCCGCGATGCGCCGCTCCAACTCGTCCGAGGGCGACAGCAGGCTCCGTACCAGCACCCGGTCCACATTGGCCATGCCGCGGACCAGGTACGGCAGGACCGGCCACAGCACGAACAGCCCCGCCAGCGTTACCGTGAAGGTCAGCACCCCCCACGGCAGCCGGACCAGCTCGTACAGCACGGTCCGCCAGCCCACCGGGTCCTTCACGCCCGCCCACAGCCAGGCGAAGAACCCGCCCGCGCGCCGCGGCCCCGGCAGCGGGGTCGGTTCGGCCACCCGCACCCCCAGCAGCGCCCGCGCGCGTATCCGCTCGAACTTCCCGAGCAGACGAGTCCCGTAGAGGCCGCAAACGAGCAGGGGCAGTCCGACGGCGGTCACGGACAGTCCACCGGCCGTGGCGACCATGAACACCGTGTAAACAAAACCGATCAACGCCAGCGGCAGATTGCCCAACAGGTGAGCGATCTCCTTCCACGTGACCGCGTCGAAGGCGGGGCGGACGGGAGGAGGGGACGGAGCTTGATCGTTCACGGTCATGCCGGACAGCCTGCCAATTCCGTCCGGCCGATGCCATGGGGCGGCCCGGCGGCAGTGAACGGGGGATAACCCCACCCCGCGCAGCCCAGGCCCTAGACTCCCGTCCGTACCAGATCAACCAGATCGTCGACAGTGGCCGAGGAGCGAGGAAACGGACGTGCCCGACCCAACGGTATCGACCGTGACCGTGACCGCCGCGGACTACTTCCGGAGTTATTCGGTCGTCGGCCTGCTCGCGGTCCTCGGCGTGCTCTTCGTGGCGGTGGCCTTCGGCGCCGGCCGCCTGCTGCGGCCCGTCGTCCCGACCCCCGAGAAGCTGCTGACCTACGAGTGCGGCGTGGACCCCGTCGGCGAGGGCTGGGCGCACACCCAGGTCCGCTACTACGTCTACGCCTTCCTCTACGTCATCTTCGCGGTCGACTCGATCTTCCTCTTCCCGTGGGCGACGGTGTTCGCCGCCGCCGGTTACGGCGCCACGACCCTGGTGGAGATGTTCGTCTTCCTCGGTTTCCTGGCAGTCGGCCTGCTCTACGCGTACAAGAAGGGCGTCCTCGAATGGACGTGACACCGCAGGTGGACGTGACGGTCCAGCCCGAGCTGCTCCCGGAGCCCAAGCGCCTGGGAGTCCTCTCCCGCCTCGCCCCGGAGCCCATGAAGGTGGTCCTGAACTGGGGCCGCCGCTACAGCCTGTGGGTGTTCAACTTCGGCCTCGCCTGCTGCGCGATCGAGTTCATCGCCGCCTCCATGGCCCGCCACGACTTCATCCGGCTCGGCGTCATCCCCTTCGCGCCGGGCCCGCGCCAGGCCGACCTGATGATCGTCTCGGGCACGGTGACCGACAAGATGGCCCCGGCCGTCAAGCGGCTCTACGAGCAGATGCCCGAGCCGAAGTACGTCATCTCCTTCGGCGCCTGCTCCAACTGCGGCGGCCCCTACTGGGACTCGTACTCGGTCACCAAGGGCGTCGACCAGATCATCCCGGTCGACGTCTACGTCCCCGGCTGCCCGCCCCGCCCCGAAGCGCTCCTCCAGGGCATCCTCAAGCTCCAGGAGAAGATCGCTCGGGAGTCCCTCGCGGAGCGGTACGCGGCGACCCCCTCGGTCTCCCAGCTCACCAGCGGCCTCGTCACGCCCCCGCCCGCCCCCGCCTCCGCCCCGGAGGCCGGCGCGTGAACCTCTACGACTCCCTCCCCGACGCGGCCTCCACCGTCTTCGGTGCCGAGGCCGTGGGCTCCTTCTCGTACGACGTCCTCACGGTGGACGTCCCGGTCGGATCCTGGGTCCCCGCCCTGGAGATCGCCCGCGACAAGCTGGGCTGCACCTACTTCGACTGGCTGAGCGCCGTCGACGAACCGGGCACGGGCTTCCGCGTCTGCGCGCACGTCGTCGCCCTGGAGAACCACCGCGTACGCCGCCTCCTGCTGCGCACCACCGTCCCGCACACGGCCCCGTCGCTGCCGTCGGCCGTCGCCGTGTACGCGGGCGCCGAATGGCACGAGCGCGAGACGTACGAGATGTTCGGCGTCACCTTCACCGACCACCCGCACCTCGTCCCGCTGCTGCTCCCCGAGAACTTCGAGGGCCACCCGCTGCGCAAGGACTTCGTCCTGGCGGCGCGCGTCGCCAAGGCGTGGCCCGGAGCGAAGGAGCCGGGCGAGGCCCACGACCCGGACGCGCCCAAGCGGCGGCAGATGCTGCCGCCCGGGGTGCCCGACCCGAACGACTGGGGTCCCCTCAAGGGCCAGCTCCCGCCGGCCCCCGCCCGCCCCGCCCGCACCCCGCGCGCGGCCGGCGAGGGCGCCCCCGCCCGCCGTCCGCGTCCGGCCGGGGAGGCGCCGGCCGCCCGCCGCACCCGCTCGGTGACGGAGGGCTCGGCCACCCAGCCCACCCCGGCCGCAGACGCCCCCACCCCGGACCCGGCCCGCCCGGCCCGCCGCACCCGCTCGGTGACGGAGGGCTCGGCGAGCCAGGCCGCCCCGGGGGCGGACGCCGCTGCTCCGGCCGCAGGCGCCCCGGAGGCCACCGCCCCGGACCCGGCCCGCCCGCCCCGCCGTACCCGTTCCGCCTCGGACGGCTCCGCCAGCCAGGCGGCAGCGGCTGCTCCGGCCACCGCTGCTCCGGACACGGCTGCCCCGGACCCGGCCCGCCCGCCCGGCCGTACCCGCTCGGCCTCGGACGGCTCCGCGAGCCAGGGGGCCTCGGTCCCGGACGCCGCCACCCCCGACGCTGCCGGCGAGGCAACCCGTACCCGGTCGGCCTCGGACGGCTCCGCCAGCCAGGCGGCCCCGGACGCGGAGACGACCCCCGCGCCGGAGCCGGAGGCTCCCCGCCGCGCGGCCCCTCGCAGCGCCGACGCCCCCTGGCACAACCCGAAGCCCGCCTTCGAAGACCCCGGGGGGTCACCGACCACACCCCCGGACTCCGCGGCCAAGCCGGAGCCCAGGTCCGCGGCCAAGCCGGAGCCCGATGCTGAGCCCGAGGCCAAGCCCCACCCCGAGCCCGAGCCCCAGCCCAAGCCCGGCACCCCCCACCCCGATCCCGACACCACCGGAGGCGACGCGTGAACGACGTCCTCGACGTCGCCCTGCGACTCATCGTCGTCTTCGCCGTCTTCCTCGTGCTCCCGCTCGTCGTCGGACAGACCGAGCACAAGGTGATGGCGCACATGCAGGGCCGCCTCGGCCCCATGTACGCCGGCGGCTTCCACGGCTGGGCCCAGCTCGTCGCCGACGGCGTGAAGTTCGCGCAGAAGGAGGACATCGTCCCGGCCAACGCCGACCGGCGGATCTTCCAGCTCGCCCCCGCCGTCGCGCTGCTGCCCTACCTCCTCGTCCTCATCGCCATCCCCATCGGCCCGAGCGAGAGCGCCGTCGGCCAGGTCATCGACGCCGGCCTCTTCTACGCCCTCGCCGTCATGGGCGTCGGCGTCCTCGGCAGCCTGATGGGCGGCTGGGCCTCCGCGAACAAGTTCTCCCTCCTCGGAGGCCTCCGTACGGCCGCCCAGCTGCTCGCGTACGAGCTGCCCATGCTGCTCGCCGCCGCCTCCGTGGCCATGGCCGCCGGGACCGTGTCCCTGCCCGGCATCGTCAACGCCTTCGAGTGGTGGTGGCTGCCCTGGCAGATCATCGGCGCGCTGGTCTTCTTCACCGCCGGCCTCGCCGAACTCCAGCGGCCCCCGTTCGACATGCCCGTCGCCGACTCGGAGATCATCTTCGGCGCGTACACCGAGTACACCGGCCTGCGCTTCGCGCTGTTCCTGCTCGCCGAGTACGCCGGCATCGTCGTCCTGTGCGCCCTCACCACCGTCCTCTTCCTGGGCGGCTGGCACGGCCCCTTCGGCGGCGACGGCCTCGGCTGGGTCTGGACCCTCCTCAAGGTCGCCGTCCTCGCCTTCGTCGTGATCTGGCTCCGCGTGAGCTACCCCCGCCTGCGCGAGGACCAGCTCCAAAAGCTGGCCTGGACCGTACTCATCCCCCTCGCGCTCGCCCAGATCGCGCTCACCGGCATCGTGAAGGTGGCGATCCAGTAATGCCCCCGATCCCCGGATCCGGCCTCGCCAAGGGCCTGGCCGTCACCCTGCGCACGATGACCAAGCGCGCGCACACCGCCCAGTACCCCGAGACGCAGCCCGAGCTCCCGCCCCGCAGCCGCGGGGTCATCGGCCTGTTCGAGGAGAACTGCACGGTCTGCATGCTGTGCGCCCGCGAGTGCCCCGACTGGTGCATCTACATCGACTCCCACAAGGAGACGGTGCCCGCCGCCACCCCCGGCGGCCGCGAGCGCAGCCGCAACGTCCTCGACCGCTTCGCCATCGACTTCTCCCTCTGCATGTACTGCGGCATCTGCATCGAGGTGTGCCCCTTCGACGCCCTCTTCTGGTCGCCGGAGTTCGAGTACGCGGAGACCGACATCCACGAGCTCACCCACGAGCGCGACAAGCTGCGCGAGTGGATGTGGACCGTGCCGGCCCCGCCCGCCCTGGACCCCGCCGCCGAGGAGCCCAAGGAGATCGCCGCCGCCCGCAAGGCCGTGGACAAGGCCGAAGCCGCCGCGGCAGCCGCAGCCGCAGCCGCGGCCGCCGCCCAGGCCCAGACTCAGGCGGCGGACACCCCGCCCGCCACGCCCCCGACCACCCCGGAGGCCGACGCGTGAGCATCGCAACCGTCCCCATGGCCCCCCTGGCCGCCGCCGCGGGCCACGGCTTCCTCTCGCCGACCGGCGTCGAGATCGCCTTCGTCCTCGTCGGCCTCGCCACCCTCGGCGCCGCCCTCGTCACGGTCACCACCAAGCAGCTCGTGCACGCCGCCCTCTGGCTGGTCGTCGCCCTCGGCGGGATCGCCGTCGAGTACCTGCTGCTGACCGCCGAGTTCATCGCCTGGGTCCAGGTCCTGATCTACCTCGGCTCCGTGGTCGTCCTCCTCCTCTTCGGACTCATGCTCACCAAGGCCCCCATCGGCCGCTCACCGGACGCCGACTCCGGCAACCGCTGGGTCGCCCTCGGCGTCGCCGGCCTCGCGGGCGCCGCGCTCGTCTGGGTCGTGGTCGACGCCTTCCGCACCACCTGGATCGACCTCGACGGGCCCGCCCAGGGCTCCACCAAGGTCACCGGCGAGATCCTCTTCCAGCACTGGGTGCTCCCCTTCGAAGCACTCTCCGTCCTCCTCCTCGCGGCCCTCATCGGCGCCATCGTGCTCTCCCGGCGCAACACCGCCGCCGAGGAAGCCGCCGACTCGGCCGCCCGCACCGGGAAGGGCCGGCGCTGATGCACCTCGCCTACCCCGCCGTCCTGGCGGCCCTCCTGTTCGCCACCGGCCTCTACGGAGTGCTCGCCCGCCGCAACGCCATCCTGGTCCTGATGTCCGTCGAGCTGATGCTCAACGCCGTCAACCTCAACCTGGTGGCCTTCGACGTCTGGCTGCGCGACACCCTCCACGCCGGACAGGCCCTCACGCTCTTCACGATCGCCATCGCCGCCGCCGAGATCGGCATCGGCCTCGCGATCGTGCTGATGGTGTACCGCAACCGCGGCACCTCCGACGTCGACAGGCTGCGCGACACCGCCGAGGGCCACGAACCCGCCCGGCCCGACGACAACACCGCCCGGCCGGAGGTCGCCGCGTGAGCACCACGACCCTCGCGGTCCTCGTCCCCGTCCTGCCCTTCCTCGGTGCGGTGGCAGGTCTGCTCCTCGGCCGCACCGCCCCCGGATTCGTCCGGCCGCTCGCCATCCTGCCGACGCTGGGCGCCGCCGTACTGGCCGTGTTCGTCGCCGTCCGCCAAGGCGGAGGCCCGGCCATCGAGACCGCCACCGAACTGACCCCGACCGGCTCGGTGCCCATCGACCTGTCGCTGTACCTGGACGGCTTCGCCGTCCTCGTCGCCGTCCTCGTCGGCGTCGTCGCCACCTGCGTACAGCTCTACTCGACCGCCTACCTCCGCGACGACCCGCGCTACCCCTCGTACGCCGCGCTCGTCTCCCTCTTCACCTCCGCCATGCTGCTCGTCGTCTACTCCGGCGACCTCATGGTGCTGCTCGTCGGCTGGGAGGTCATGGGCATCTGCTCGTACTTCCTGGTCGGCCACTACTGGGAGACCGAAGCCGCCCGCTCCGCCTCCCTCAAGGCCTTCCTCGTCACCAAGCTCGGCGACGTCCCCTTCCTCATCGGACTGTTCGCCCTCGCCACCGACGCCGACTCCTTCCAGATCACCAAGATCCTGGGCACCGTCGCCTCCGGCGGGCTCGACCACCCGACGCTGATCGCGCTGCTCCTGCTCGCGGGCGTCGCCGGCAAGTCCGCCCAGTTCCCGCTGCACACCTGGCTACCGGACGCCATGGCGGGCCCCACCCCGGTCTCCGCGCTGATCCACGCCGCGACCATGGTCGCCGCCGGCATCTACTTCGTCGCCCGCCTCCTGCCCGTCTTCGAGGCCTCGCGCGCCGCCCTGGTGGTCATGGCCGTCATGGCGGCCGTCACGATGATCGGCTCCGCCCTCGCCGCCCTGGCACAGGACGACATCAAGCGGGTCCTCGCCTACTCCACGATCGGCCAGCTCGGCTACATGACCGGCGCCCTGGCCGTCGGCGACCGCGCGGCCGCCGTCTTCCACCTCCTGTCCCACGGCGCCTTCAAGGCGCTCCTCTTCCTCGGTGCGGGCGTCATCATCCACGCCGCCGGAACGAACTCCCTGGCCGCCATGTCCCGCATGGACGGCCAGGCCAAGCGCATCCCCGACGCCTTCTGGACGATGACGATCGCGCTGCTCGCGCTCGCCGCCATCCCGCCCTTCGCCGGCTTCTTCTCCAAGGAAGCCGTCCTCGTCGCCGCCGAGCAGACCGCGACCGGACACTCCGACACCGCCCCCGGCGCGGCCGGCTGGCTGGTGCTCGTCGCCGGCGTGCTGACGGCCCTGCTCACCGCCGCCTACGCCACCCGGCTGTGGCTGATGGCCTTCCGCGGCCGGGGCGCGGCCGCCCCCGTCCACGGCAAGGAGCCCGTCGCCATGACCGGCGTGCTGTGGCTGCTGGCCGTCCCCACGATCGGCTTCGGCCTCGCCGCCGGAAACCTCGCCGACTGGTTCGGCGGCAGGGAGCTCACCCCGACCGTGGCCACCTCGGTCCTCGGCACGGGCGCCGCCCTCATCGGCGTGGTCCTCACCTACGGCCTCTGGCAGCGCGCCGCCGCCAAGGCCGCCACCGCCGCGGCCACCGCCCGCGCCACGACCGCGCCCGCCCCCGGAACGACTCCCGCCGGCCCGGCCGCGCCCGCCCCCGGAACGGCCCCCGTGCCCGCCTCCGTCGCCGCCGAAGAATCCGCCGAATCCGCCGCCCTCGCCGCCGTGTCCGCCGCCGAGACCCCCGAGGTCGCCGAGGTCACCCACGAGCACCCCGTCGTCCCGGCCGGGCCCGCCCCCGACCCGGGCCGCGCGCTCCTCGGCCCCCTGCACCGCCACGCCGCCTACGGCTTCCACCTCGACGCCGTCTACGACCGGCTGTTCGTCCGCCCCGTCCGGGCCGCCGCGACCCTGGTCCGCTTCCTCGACCGCGAGGTCGTGGACACGTACGTCCGCGGCGCGGGCGCCGCCCCCCGGCTGCTCGGCGCCCTCGTGCGCCGGGCCCAGACCGGCAACGTGCAGAGCTACCTGAGCGCCCTGCTCGCCGGCGCCGTGGTCCTGGCGATCGCCACCGCCGTCCTCGCCAACGTCAACGCCGGATCGTGAGCCGTGAGTCAGCCGTGATTGATATCAGCCCGTCCGTGATGCAGTTCCTTCTGGCGTTCACCCTGGCCGTGCCGCTCCTCGGGGCCGTCGCGGCCCTGCTGCCCGCCCCGCCCGGCCTCAAGGGCAAGAACCCCGACCAGGCGGTCCTCCGCCACGGCGTCACCGTCACCGGAGTCGTCCTCGCCGCGGCGATCGCCCTCGCCCTGGGCTTCGACCACGACGCCCCGTCCCGCTTCCAGGCGACGACGGACATCAGCTGGATCCCGGCGCTGGACATCCGGATCCACCTCGGCATCGACGGCATCTCGCTCCCCCTCCTCCTGATGACCGCGCTGCTGTTCTTCCTCTGCGCGGTGTACAGCTACTTCAAGCTCCCCGAGGGCCCCTCCGCGAAGGCCTTCGTCTCCCTGCTGCTCGTCCTGGAGGCCGGCACCCTCGCCACCTTCGCCGTCCTCGACCTGCTGCTGTTCTTCCTCGCCTTCGAGATGGTCCTCATCCCGATGTACTTCCTCATCGCCCGCTGGGGCGGTGCTCAGCGGCAGGCCGCCGCCTGGAAGTTCATCCTGTACACCCTCCTCGGGTCCGTGGTCATGCTCCTCGGACTGCTGCTGATCGGACTGAACAGCGGCACCTTCGACATGGTGGCACTCGCCTCTGACAACGGCCGCGAACTGTCCCACACCACCCAGATCCTGGCCGTCCTGGCCATCGGTCTCGGCCTCGCCGTGAAGACCCCGATGTGGCCGCTGCACAGCTGGCTGCCGGACGCCCACACCGCCGCCCCCACCGTCGGCTCCGTGCTGCTCGCGGGCGTGATGCTGAAGATGGGCACGTACGGGTTCGTCCGCATCCTGCTGCCGATCACCCCCGACGGCATGCACACCTTCGCCCCGTACCTCGGCGCCTTCGCCGCCGTCGGCATCGTCTACGGATCCCTCGCCTGCCTCGCCCTCGCCCGCAAGGGCAACAAGGGCGACCTCAAGCGGCTCATCGCCTACTCCTCCGTGGGCCACATGGGCTTCGTCCTGCTCGGCATCGCCACCCTGACCCCCACCGGGGTCAACGGCGCGCTGTTCGCGAACATCGCCCACGGCCTGATCACCGGCCTCCTCTTCTTCCTGGTCGGCGCCCTCAAGGACCGCTACGGCAGCAGCGACCTCGACACCCTCGCCGGAGTCACCGGCGCGGCCCTCTACGGCCGCGCCCCCCGCCTCGGCGCGCTCCTGGCCTTCGCCGCCGTCGCCTCCCTCGGACTGCCCGGCCTGGCCGGCTTCTGGGGCGAGATGCTGGCCCTGTTCGGCGCCTTCGACCCGGCCGAGGGCCTGTCCCGCCCGGCCTTCCTCACCTACATGGCCGTCGGCGCGTTCGGCACCCTGCTGACCGCCGCCTACCTGCTGATCGTCGTACGGCGCGTCTGCATGGGCGACCCGAAGGCCGGTCCCGAGGTCTCCCTCGCGGACGTCCAGCACTACGAGTTCGCCGCCTGGACCCCGCTCGTCGCCCTCACCGTCCTCGCCGGCCTGTGGCCCGCGACCCTCCTCGGCCTCACCGACCCGGCCGTCCAGAAGCTCCTCGCAGGAGGCAACGCATGACGGCCCCCGCGGTCCTCGCCGCCGACACCGCCACCCTGGTCCAGTCCGTCGACTGGCTCGCGATCGCGCCCGTGGTCCTCCCCGCCGCCGTCGCCCTGCTCGTCCTGGTCGCCGACCTCTTCCTCCCGGAGGCCCGCAAGCCGCTCCTCGGCTGGATCTCGGTCGCCGGCCTGGCCGTCGCGACCGCCGCCCTGCTGCCGCTGCGCGCCGGGGACCGCACCACCTTCTGCCTCACCGGCGACCCCACCGCGTGCAGCTACACCGCCGACCACTTCGCGCTCGTCATCCAGTTCCTGGTGCTGGCCGGCGCCCTGGTCACCGCCCTGCTGTCGCTGACCGCCGTCCGCGAGGGGCGCATCCCGGCCGGCGAGTACTGGTTCCTGCTGCTCTCCTCCGCCGCCGGCGCGGCCCTGCTGCCCGCCGCCCGCGACCTCGCGACCCTGATCGTCGCCCTCGAAGTCGCCTCGCTGCCCGCCTTCGCCCTCGTCGGCATGCGCCGCGGCGACCGGCTCTCCTCCGAGGCCGCCCTCAAGTTCTTCCTGTCCTCGGTCACCGCCACCGCCGTGTCCCTGATGGGCGTCAGCTTCGTCTACGGCGCCACCGGCTCCCTGCACCTGTCCCAGGTCGCCGACCGGCTCGAAGAGGTCCCCGGGCAGCTCGACAACCTCGCCATGGCGGGCGTCGCGCTCACCCTCGTCGGCTTCGCCTTCAAGACCGCGGCCGTGCCCTTCCACTTCTGGGTCCCGGACACCTACGTGGGCGCCCCGCTGCCCGTCGCCGGCTACCTCTCCGTGATCGGCAAGGCCGTCGGTTTCACGGGCCTCGTGCTCGTCACCGTGATCGCCTTCCCGGCGTACTCCGACGTCTGGGGCCCGGCCCTGGCCGTCCTCGCCGCGCTCACCATGACCCTCGGCAACGCCGCCGCGCTGCGCCAGTCCCCGGACCGCCCCAACAGCGCCGTCCGGCTCCTCGCCTGGTCCTCCGTGGGCCAGGCCGGCTACCTGCTCGTCCCGATCGCCGCGGCCGCGTACTCCGACCGCGACCAGATCGGCTCCACCGTCGCCTACGCCCTGATGTACGCCACCGTGAACCTCGGCGCCTTCTCCGTGGCCGCCCTGGTCGCCCGTACGAAGCCGCTGAACCGCATCAGCGACTACCGGGGCCTGTACGCCGAGCGCCCCCTCGCCGCCCTCTCGATGGCCTTCTTCCTGCTCTGCCTGGCCGGCCTGCCGCCCGGCATCATCGGCCTCTTCGCCAAGGTCGTCGTCTTCCGGTCCGCCGTCGACGCGGGCCTGGGGTGGCTCGCCGTGCTCATGGCCTTCAACGTCGTCGTCGCCCTGTACTACTACCTGCGCTGGACGGCGCTGCTCTTCCGCCCCGCGCGGGAGGACGCGGCCGAGGGGGCCGCCGAGGGGGCCGTACGCACGAAGACGCCCCCGCCGGTCAAGGCCGCGATCGCCCTCACCGCCGTCACCGCCCTGGTCCTCTCCGGAGCCCCCCAGCTGGTCCTGCGGTTCGCCTCGGGCACCCTCTTCCCGCAGTAGCCCGACGCGGCAACCCGAACGGAGCAACGCCCGCCGCCGCCCCCCGGCCCAGGCCACGGGGGCGGCGGCGCCGTCGTGCCCGGGGAACCAGAAGCCCCCACCTCGCGTTGACCAGGAAGGGAGGGTCCACTGGACCGAAGACCCTCGAACAGGACGGGGTTCCCCTGCCGCACCACTTGGAGGGCGTACCGTGCACCGCCGGCACAACGGGCTGAAGACCGCCGTACTCCTCGGCGGGCTGTCCGCACTCATCATCCTCATCGGAAGCTTCTTCGGACGGGGCGGCCTGATCATCGCCGTCATCGTCGCCCTCGGGACGAACGCGTACGCGTACTGGAACAGCGACAAGCTGGCTCTACGCGCGATGCGCGCCCGGCCCGTCAGCGAATTCGAGGCCCCCGAGCTCTACCGGATGGTGCGCGAGCTCTCCACGTCCGCGCGCCAGCCCATGCCACGGCTCTACATCTCCCCGACCGAGGCCCCCAACGCCTTCGCCACCGGCCGCAACCCGCGCAACGCCGCCGTCTGCTGCACCGAGGGCATCCTGCGGATCCTCGACGAGCGGGAGCTGCGCGGGGTCATCGGCCACGAGCTGAGCCACGTGTACAACCGGGACATCCTGATCTCGTCGGTCGCCGGAGCCCTGGCCTCCGTGATCATGTTCCTGGTGAACTTCGCCTGGCTGATCCCGATCGGCCGGTCGAACGACGACGAGGGCCCCGGCCTCATCGGCATGCTGCTGATCATGATCCTCGGCCCGCTGGCCGCCTCCGTGATCCAGCTCGCCATCAGCCGCTCGCGCGAGTACGAGGCGGACGCCTCCGGGGCCCAGCTCACCGGCGACCCCCTCGCGCTGGCCAGCGCCCTGCGCAAGCTGGACGCCGGCACCAAGCAGCTCCCCCTGCCCGCGGAACCCAGGCTGGAGACGGCGAGCCACATGATGATCGCCAACCCCTTCCGGCCCGGCGAGGGACTGTCCAAGATGTTCTCGACGCACCCCCCGATGGCCGAGCGCATCGCCCGACTCGAACAGATGGCAGGACGCAGCCAGTGAAAACCATCCTGAACGTCATTTGGCTCGTGCTCAGCGGGATCTGGCTCTTCCTCGGCTACTGCCTCGCCGGGGTACTGCTCTGCATCACCATCATCGGCATCCCGTTCGGCATCGCGGCCTTCCGCATCGCCGTCTACGCCCTCTGGCCCTTCGGCTACACCACGGTCGAACGCCACGACTCCGGTGCCGGCTCCTGCATCGGCAACGTCCTGTGGCTGGTCCTCGCGGGCTGGTGGCTCGCCATCGGCCACATCGTCACCGGCATCGCCCTGTGCATCACGATCATCGGCATCCCCTTCGGAATCGCCAACTTCAAGATGGTCCCCCTCTCCCTGCTCCCGCTGGGCCGCGAAATCGTCCCGACGGACGCCCCCTTCGCCTCCCGCTGACCTGCTTCCACAACCCCCCGGCGGCCCTGCCTCCGGGGGGTTATCCACAGGCCTGGCGGAGTGACGGTGGGGTGCCCCACCATGAACACATGAACGAGACCGAGCAGTTGCTCCAGCAAGTCGCAGGTCGCTCAAACCCCTGCGTGCGCCGCCCCCGTACCGCCCGCGGGGCAGGCCCCGCGGGCGGTACGGGGGCCCGCCCGGCCACACCCGTGCGGCCCCGCCCCACCTCCCTGCGACCCCCGCGCCGCCGCCGCTCGCCGGAACCCGCACGGGGGAGGGACGAGCCCCGCAGACGCCCCCTCGACCCCGCGCCCGCTCCCGTTCAGCCCCCGGAGCGGAACCCGCGGCGCACCCCGTAGGACAGCGCCCCCAGCGCCAGCACCGCGGCCCCCGTCACCGTCGAGACGAGGGGCAGCGCGCAGCCGAGCAGTACACAGCCGGACAGCCCGACCGCTGCCACGGCCCGATCCTTGACAGCTGAACCGAGAGTCCACGCGGAGGCGTTCGCGATCGCGTAATAGGCCAGCACTCCGAAGGAGGAGAAGCCGATCGCGCCCCGCAGATCGACCGTGGCCGCGAGCACCGCCACGACCGCGCCCACGGCCGCCTCGGCATGGTGCGGGACCTGCCGCCGGGGATGGACGGCGGCCAGCGGACGCGGCAGGTGGCCGTCCCGGGCCATCGCCAGGACGGTCCGCGACACCCCGAGCACCAGGGCCAGCAGGGAGCCCAGCGCGGCCAGCGCCGCCCCCGCCCGCACCACCGGCGCCAGTCCGGGCCACCCGGCCGCCCGCACCGCGTCCGCCAGCGGGGCCGCCGACCCCGCCAGCACGTCGGCCCCGAGCACCGACAGCACCGCCACCGTCACGGCGGCGTACACGCACAGGGCGATCCCCAGCGCGATCGGCACCGCGCGCGGGATCGTGCGCTCCGGATCACGTACCTCCTCGCCCAGGGTGGTGATCCGGGCGTAGCCCGCGAAGGCGAAGAACAACAGCCCCGCCCCCTGTAGCACCCCGAGCACGCCCGGGTCCGCCCCGCCGAGCCGGCCGGACCGCGCCGCCCCCGACGTCAGGCACGCCACCACCACCGCGGCCAGCACGGCCAGCACCGCCGCCACGATCAGCCGGGCGATCCGGGCGGACTTCTGCACCCCGCCGTAACCCGCCGCGGTCACCGCCACCACCGCCAGGGCGGCCACGACGTGCTCCCGTCCGGGCCACACGTACGCCCCCACGGTCAGCGCCATCGCCGCGCAGGACGCCGTCTTGCCCACCACGAAGCCCCAGCCGGCCAGGTACCCCCAGAAGGGACCGAGCCGCTCGCGCCCGTACACGTACGTCCCGCCGGAGGACGGGTACCGGGCGGCGAGCCGCGCCGAGGAACGGGCGTTGCAGTAGGCCACCAGGGCCGCCACCGCCAGAGCGCCGAGGAGGGCGCCGCCCGCCGCCCGCGCCGCCGGGGCCAGGGCCGCGAAGATCCCGGCGCCGACCATCGCACCCAGCCCCACCACGACGGCGTCCGACACGCCCAGGGTGCGCCTCAACTCGTTGTCCACGCGCGGAGGGTAACCGCCCTAGATGACGCCCTCCCGGCCAGGGAGCGGCGTCCGCGTGCGCTCCCACCCCTCCAGGGCCGTCAGGCAGGCGTGGTCGAGGTGCCGCAGCCCGCTGAGGTCCAGGCGCACCGACGTGGCGTGCGGCACCGCCTCCAGGGAGTCCAGCAGCTTGGGCAGCTTCAGGAAGCTGGCGTTCCCCACGACCCGGACGCACAGCTCTTCGCCCTCCCAGACCTCCTCGATGTGCACGTGGGAGGTCTCCCAGGCCGCCTTGGCCACGGCGAGCCCCAGCCCCACCAGCACCCCCTCGAACAGGCTGGTCGCCACGATGGCGACGGCCGTCGCCAGCAGGACCACCGCCTCCCCCCGGTGCGACCGCCACAGGGCGGCCACCGCGCGCGCCGGCAGCAGCTTCCAGCCCGCGTGCAGCAGCACCCCGGCGAGCGCCGCGAGCGGTACGGCCTCCAGCGCCCCGGGGAACACCGCGGCGAACAGCAGCAGCCAGGCGCCGTGCAGGATCCGCGAGGCCCGGGTGCGGGCCCCGGCCTCCACGTTGGCGGAGCTGCGCACGATGACGGCGGTCATCGGCAGCGCCCCGAGCAGACCGCAGACGGTGTTGCCCACCCCCTGGGCGATCAGCTCCCGGTCGTAATGGGTCCTCGGCCCCTGGTGCATCCGGTCGACGGCCGCCGCGCTGAACAGGGTCTCGGCCGAGGCGATCAGCGCGAGCGCGAACACCGTCCCGACGGCCCCCGCGGACGCCAGCACCCCGAAGTCGCCCCAGTCGGGCGGCGCCACGGCGTCCAGCACCCCGGTCACCCGCACCCGCTCCACGGGCAGCCGCAGCAGCGCGGCCGCGGCGGTGGCGGCGGCCACCCCGACGAGCGCCCCGGGCACCAGCCGCAATCGGGGCGGCACCCGGCGCCACAGGACCAGGACCGCGATGGTCCCGGCGCCGAGCGCCACCGCCGCCCAGTCCGCCCGCGCCCCGAGCTCGTGCATCGCGCCCAGCTTGGCCAGCGTCCGCCCCGGGGCCTCGACGCCGCCCAGGGCGTAGAGCTGCCCCGCGATCAGCACCAGCCCGATCCCGGCGAGCATCCCGTGCACGACGGCCACGGAGATCGCCCGGAACCACCGGCCCAGCCGCAGCGCGCCCATGACGAGCTGGAGGAGTCCGGCCGCCAGCACCAGCACCCCGAGCGCGGGCAGTCCGTAGGTGCTCACGGCCTCGTAGACCAGCACCGTCAGCCCGGCGGCCGGGCCGCTGACCTGCAGCGAGCTGCCCCGGAACCAGCCGGTCACCAAACCGCCGACCACCCCGGTGACGATCCCCAGCTCGGCCGGCACCCCGGAGGCGACGGCCACCCCCACGCACAGCGGTAGCGCGACCAGCGCCACGACGACGGACGCCCCGAAGTCCGCACGGAAACTGCCGGCCCCAGGCATGCGGGAACCCCCTGTCACACGGTGGTTGATGTTTCACCCAGCGTGACGGGCGCACCGGCCCGCGCCTAGTGACCACGAGGGGGCCGCGGAGGAGCGTGCGCCGCTCACGCCGGGCACACGCCCTGGCGAGCGCCGACACGACGAAGGGCACAGCGCGGGCGGCCGCCGAGGAAGCCTCGGCGATCTGCCCCCGCTGTGCCCCGCGGGTCCGCTCAGCGGCGCGTCACAGGCGCCGGTCAGCGGTAGTTCACGAACTGGATCGCGAAGTCCAGGTCCTTGCCCTTCAGCAGGGCCTGGACGGTCTGGAGGTCGTCGCGGCTCTTGGAGCTGACGCGCAGCTCTTCGCCCTGGACCTGGGCCTTGACGCCCTTCGGGCCCTCGTCCCGGATGATCTTCGCGACCTTCTTGGCGTTCTCCTGGGAGATGCCCTCCTCGATCGTCGCGAAGATCTTGTACTCCTTGCCGGACAGCTGCGGCTCGCCGGCGTCCAGCGCCTTCAGCGAGATGCCGCGCTTGACCAGCTTGGTCTCGAACACGTCGAGGACGGCCTTGACGCGCTCCTCGGAGTTCGCCTCCATCAGGATCTTCTCGCCGGACCAGGCGATCGACGCGCCCGTGCCCTTGAAGTCGTAGCGCTGCGAGAGCTCCTTCGAGGACTGGTTGAGGGCGTTGTCGACCTCCTGCCGCTCGACCTTCGAGACGATGTCGAAACTGGAGTCGGCCATGTGCTGTGGCTCCTTGAAGTCGGCTGCGATGTGCCCCGGAGGGCGCGGCCGGACATCCCCGGACCGCTCCGCAAAGCCTAGCCACCGCACCCGCGCGCGGCGCTGATCAATCCGGTGGCGAACCACCCCCGAGCATCGGGTATTGTTTACGTCGTTGCCAAGGAGCGCCGCCGAGAGGCGGAAAGATGGCAGCGATCTTGGCGGTGTGCCCGAGTGGCCAAAGGGAGCAGACTGTAAATCTGCCGGCTCAGCCTACCCAGGTTCGAACCCTGGCGCCGCCACGCGAGTGGAACCCCCGTTCATCTGCGGAAGCGCAGTGGACGGGGGTTTCTTCGTACACCCGCGTGCCCGCCCCGCCCTACGCGGCCGCCGGATCGGTCACCGTCAGGTGGTAGGTGGTGTCGACCCAGAAGCCCTGGGTGTCGGCCGCCTGGATCTCCAGGACGAACTGCCCCGCCGGAAGAGGCGCGAGAGCGCACCACAGACCCCAGGCGACCCGGGGTATGCCCATGCTCAGGAAGGGCTTCGAGGCGAACTCGCTCAACGGCAGGGGAGTGCTGTTCAGCGCCGCGGAGGCCCGGGTCGCCTCCAGACGCCACGGCTTGGTCACGAAGGGCACCACCGGGCGCTGGGTGTTCAGGACCGGGAAGAACAGCCGCCGCCCCGCCGGGACGCTGCACCGGCGCACCACCCGGCCGCCGAAGGTGCCCGCCAGGAACCACAGGTCCGACGGCTGGCGCCACCCCGCGTAGGCTCCCGTCACATCGGCCACGGGGCTCTCGTCGACCGGCGCGGACAGGGCCCACTTCCACCACCTGGCGGCGAGCCGGCCACCCTCCGCCGCACCGATCCGCCAGTCGCCCTCGCCCATGCCCCGACCCCGCCGCCTCGCACGACCGCCCCCTGCGGCCGATTCCGGGTGACCCTATCGGGCCACTCGGGCGCACCGATGTGGACGGACCGTCGTTCACGGGGCGTGACATGGACATCGGACACACGGGGGAAGGTCGGCGGCGGCGTGCTGGCCGCCCTGCTCGGCGCGGGCATCCCGGCCCTGCTCGGAGCGACGCTCCACGCGCACGCGGGGGAGCCCTACCGGGAAACCCGGCTCTCCTTCGGCACCGCACGCCCCGGCGGCCGCGAACCCGTCACCCGGGGCGAGTTCATGCGGTTCCTGGACCAGGAGGTCACCCCCGCCTTCCCCGAAGGACTGACCCTCCGGGACGGACACGGCCAGCACAGCGGCCCCGGCGGGGCGATCGTCCGCGAAACCTCGTACGAAGTCGTCCTGCTCTACCCCGAGAAGGAGGTCGAGGAGCGCGACACCCGCGTCGAACGGATCCGCCGGACCTACCGGGAACGCTTCCGCCAGGACTCCGTCGGCCGATCCGACGACAAGCTGGAGGCCGGCTCCTGACGGGCACTCGGAACGTGCCGCACCCCCGCCCTCAGTTGCCCGCCACGTCCTTCACCGCCACCGACACCGGCGTCGAACCCGACACCAGCTCCAGCGTCAGACCGGCCGTCGCCGGAGTGTCGACCAGCTCCGCCAGCACCGCCGCCACGTCCTCGCGCGGCACCGGCCCCCGGCCGGTGCGCGCCTCCAGCCGGACCAGACCCGTACCGGCGTCGTCCGTCAGCGCTCCCGGCCGCAGGACCGTCCACTCCAGCCCCAGCCGCGTGCGGACGTGGTCGTCGGCCTCACCCTTGGCCCGCAGGTAGAAGTCGAAGACCTCGCCCCCGTCGTGGCGGGCGTCGGCGCCCATCGAGGACACCATCAGGAAGCGCCGCACGCGCGCCCGTTCGGCGGCGTCGGCGAACAGCACCGCCGCCGCCCGGTCCACGGTGTCCTTGCGCTCCGCGCCGCTGCCCGGACCGGCCCCGGCGGCGAACACCGCCACGTCCGCGCCCTGCAGGATCCCGGCCACGTGCTCGACCGAAGCCGACTCCAGGTCGCACAGCACCGGTTCGGCGCCGGCCGCCCGCAGATCGGCGCCCTGCTCCGGATCACGGATGATGCCCGCGACCTCGTACCCGCGCGCGGCGAGCAGGGGCTCCAGCCGCAGCGCGATCTGACCGTGTCCACCCGCGATGACGATGCGCATGTCCCGACCGTACGACGTACCGGGCGCCCACGCCCGCGAACGGCCCGCGGACGCTCAGGGCCCGGACTCCGTACGGCCCTGCCGGGGCAGGTCCAGGGCCACCGCCACCGCCGAATCGCAGTACTCCCGTACGGCACTCGTCCGGGCTACCACGCGACCCCGGTGGATCACGATCCTGCTGTACGCGAGGGACAGCACCCCCGCGATCCGTTCCCCGCGCACGGCGAGCAGCTCCGCCGGGAACCCCGCCTCCACCCGCACCTCCGGCAGGCCCATGGCCTCGCGGGCGGCCGTGCTCACCGCCTCGTAGGCCTCTGCGGGGCGCAGCCCGCCCTGGGAGGCGAGCAGGTACGCCGCTTCGAGCGGATCGCCCCGGCCGACCGGGTTCCCGGCGTCCCGCAGCGCCCCGCTGCCGGCGGCGACCCGGACCCCGGCCGCGCGCAGGAGGCGTACGGGGGCGGTGCGCAGGCCGCGGCGCTCCAGTGCGGCGCAGTCCCCCTGGGGCAGGCAGGTCACCCGCACCCCGGCCGCGGCGAGCTGGTCGGCGGCCCGCGCGGCCGCGTCCAGCGGCAGCCGGGACAGCCCGCCGCACGGGCCGATGGTCACTCCGGGGCGCAGCCCCCCGGCCATCGCCGCGAGGCGGGCGAGACGGCCCGGATCGTCACCGTCGGTGTGCAGGTCCACGGGGCAGCCGTGCTCGGCGGCCAGTTCGAGAACGGCTTCGAGGAAACCCGTCGGGTCCGGGTCCAGGTCGGGGCAGCCCCCGATCACGGAGGCGCCCATCTTGACGGCGTCGCGCAGCATGGCGAGCCCGTCGGCGCCGGCCACCCCGGTCAGCAGCCGGGGGACGGCCACCGTGGTCAGGTCGGTGAGGCCGCGCAGCGAGCGGCGGGCCTGGAGCGCGGCCTCCATGGGGCCCAGGCCGTGCACGTCCCCGATGCGCACGTGGGAGCGGACGGCGGTGGCGCCGTGGCCGAGCTGGAGCAGCGCCGCCTCGGTGGCCCGGCGCTGCACGTCGTCGGGGGCGTACGAGACGGGGCCCTCGCCGTCGGCCGTGAGGGCGGTGTCCCCGTGGGCGTGCGGCTCGGCGGGGGCGGGCAGGAGCAGGTACCCGCTCAGGTCGACCCGGGCCATGGTCGGCGCGGGGAGGCTGCCCGCCGTCCCGACGGCCTGGATCCGGCCGCCGCCGAGCCGTACGTCGACGGTGCGGCCGTCGGTGAGCCGCGCCCCGGCGAGGAGGAGGCCGGTCGCCTCGGGGGCGGGGCCGCCGAGGGGGTCGTGGGCCGGGTTGCGGGAAGGGCCTTCGGCGGGGTTCCGCGGGGAGTGGGACGGCTGCTGCGGCTGGCTGTCGGACATCGCGCTCCTGCGGGGGCTCGGGCGGTTCCTGTGCCGTGGCCGCAGCCCGCGGCCCAAGATCACGCAGCGTGCTCAGAGCCTAGGGCGCGGGGGTCCCGGGTTCGCGGAAGAGCTCAATAGTCGTACCGGTGTGGTGCCCATGCGTCGGGTACCCGGGTGGGGAGGGGGAGCCGGCGGGGGAGGGGGAGCCGGTCGGGGAGAGGGACGGGGGCGTCCGGGCCGGATGAGGCCCCGGAATGATCCCCGAGGTGTGACCCCGGGCACATTCGGGGGTGAAAGTGGGTCGGGAGGGGGTGCGGGGTCGGTGGGGAAAGCCCTGGTCCCGCCTTCCGAGCCCAGTCCCCCCAAAGGATTTGGGCGATCGGCTGGCAACCGTGTAATGTCTTCCTCGCTCGCCCCAATAGCTCAGTCGGTAGAGCGTCTCCATGGTAAGGAGAAGGTCTGCGGTTCGATTCCGCATTGGGGCTCTGGTGAGAGAGGTTCCCCACCCTCGGGTGGGGAACGGATCTCATCAAAGCGGCGTAGCTCAGTCGGTAGAGCAAGCGGCTCATAATCGCTGTGTCACCGGTTCAAGTCCGGTCGCCGCTACACCCAGTAGCCGATTGCGGGGTCGGTCTCCCGATCGGCTACTCTTTTATGCGTTCATCCGTCCCATAGTCCGTCAAGGAGCACTCACGTGGCTGCCACCGACGTCCGCCCGAAGATCACGCTGGCCTGCGTGGAGTGCAAGGAGCGGAACTACATCACCAAGAAGAACCGGCGTAACAACCCGGACCGCATGGAGGTGAAGAAGCACTGCCCGCGCTGCAACTCGCACACCGCGCACCGCGAGACCCGCTGATCCTGGCGAAGTCTTCAATATAGGCACCGTCATGAGGTCGTCCCCTTCAATGGGGGCGGCCTTGTGTCGTTTCTGCTCCGGTTTCTTGATCGGCGATCGATGATCGTCGATCGGTCGACCGCAGCCTTTCGTGTCCCTTCAACAGGAGGTAGTGAGCCATGGCCCTCGACCAGACCTTCGTGGGGCGGACGTACCCGCCCACCGAGCCGTACGAGGTCGGCCGGGAGAAGATCCGCGAATTCGCGGTAGCGGTGGGTGACGAGAATCCCGTCTACACCGACCCCGAAGCCGCCAAGGCGTTCGGTCACCAGGATGTGATCGCCCCGCCGACCTTTGTGTTCGCCATCACTTTCGCGGCCGCGGGCCAGGTCGTCGAGGACCCGCAGCTGGGGCTGGACTACAGCCGCGTCGTGCACGGCGACCAGAAGTTCGCGTACGTCCGCCCCGTGCGGGCCGGCGACCGCCTCACCGTGACCTCCACCATCGAGGCCGTGAAGTCGCTCGCGGGCAACGACATCATCGACATCCGCGGCGAAGTCCACGACGAGTCCGGCGAGCACGTGGTGACCGCCTGGACCAAGCTCGTGTCCCGCGCCCCCGAGGAGGCCTGAGATGACCGCGCAGATCGAGTACGCAGACGTCGAGGTCGGCACCGAGCTGCCGGCGGCGTCCTTCCCCGTGACGCGCGCCACGCTGGTCCGCTACGCCGGGGCGTCGGGTGACTTCAACCCGATCCACTGGAACGAGAAGTTCGCCAAGGAGGTCGGACTGCCGGACGTGATCGCGCACGGCATGTTCACCATGGCCGAGGCGATCCGTGTGGTGACCGACTGGACGGGCGACCCGGGTGCGGTCGTCGAGTACGGGGTGCGCTTCACCAAGCCCGTGGTCGTCCCGAACGACGACCAGGGCGCCCTGATCGAGGTCACGGCGAAGGTCGCCGCCAAGCTGGACGACAAGCGCGTACGGGTCGACCTGACGGCGATGAGCGCGGGCCAGAAGGTCCTGGGCATGTCCCGCGCGGTAGTCCAGCTGGGCTGAGGGGCGGGTCGGGGTCGGGGAGCGGGCGGGGCTCTGCCGGGTGGGGGCTTCGCGTGCCGATCCCGGCCGGGGGTGGGCGGTGCTCTCTCGATCCGGATCAGGGGAGGGCTGGGGGCGTCCCGCCAG
>NZ_JBEXKC010000093.1:0-25289 GCF_040609475.1 Streptomyces sp. NPDC004667
GGTCGCCCGCCTCCACCTCGACGCGCTGGGCGTCAAGCTCACCACCCTGCGCCCGGAGCAGGCCGCCTACATCGGCGTCAAGGTCGAGGGCCCGTACAAGCCCGACCACTACCGCTACTGACGGCCATGGACAGCGTCGACGAAGCAGTACGCGACCCCTGGCTCCCGGACCTCCTGCTGCGCACCGAACGGGACGCGCTGGTCCCACTCCTGCGCCGCGCACCGGAGGCCGCGTACGGGCTGCGCACCGCCTGCCCGGGGTGGACGGTCCGGGAGGTCCTCGCCCACTGCGCGGCCGCCCTCGTACGCATCGTGGAGGGCCGGCTGGAGGAGGGCGTCTTCCTCCCCGCCGCCAACGCCGCCGACGTGGCCGAGCGGGCGGACTGGCCGGTGGGCCGGATCGTGGACGAGCTGGAACGCGGGCTCACGGAAGCCGGCCCGGCCATCGCCGCGGGCGACGGCACGCTGGACACGGTGGCCCTGGGGGAGTGGATCCACGCGGGCGACGTCCGTGACGCGTGGGGGGAGCCGGGGGCGTACGGCGGGCACAGCCTCGCCCTCGCCCTGCCCCTGCTCCGTACCGCCAGCCGCAGGCGGGACACGCCCCGCCTGATCGCGGCCGTCGACGGCCACACGGGGCCGCTGGTCCTCGGCGCCGAGGTGCCCGGCCGACCGGCCGGACGCTTCGACGGCGACGCGACGACGCTGATCCGCCTCTACTCGGGCCGCCCACTGGTCGCGACGCGCTACGCGCTGGCGGGCGCGACCGAGCAGGAGCTGCTCATCTACCGGTGAGGACCGGGGCGGGCCACCGGGCGGCCTGCCACGAAGACGTGTCGGATCCGGCGGAGGGCGTCCAGCTCGGTCAGCGGGTTGCCGTCGACGACGATGAGGTCGGCGCGCTTGCCGGGGGCCAGGACGCCCGTGTCGGCCAGCCCGAGGGCGCGGGCCGCGTTGACGGTGGCAATGTCGAGGATCTCGGGATGTGTGAAACCGAGCGAGGCGAAGAATTCGAGCATGCCGACGTAGTCGCCGAAGTGAGCTCCCGGCACGCCCGCGTCGGTGCCGGCGATGAACCGGACACCGGCCTCCCGCATCTCAAGGATGACCTCGATCATCGCGTTCGCGCGCTCCGGCCCCATCTGATCGAGGAACAGCCGCCAGTCCCCGGATACACAGCGGCAGACAGCCACGTCGGTTTCGACCATGCGGCGGATGACCGCGGGATCGTGGACGATGCCCTCCGCGGTCCGCCAGGAACAGTGCTCAAGCGTCCGCACACCGGCGGCAACGCAGTGGGCGATGGTCGCCGATCCATGCGCGTGCGCCGCCACTCCCAGGCCGTGGCGCTCTGCCTCTTCGACGATCAGACGCAGTTGAGCCGGTGTGAATTGTGCCTCCCACATCCGTGGGCCCCCGGGGGTGAGGGCGCCACCCGAGGCCATCACCTTGATCAGATCAGCTCCCGCCGCCGCGTTGCGGGCGATCTGGGCCCGGATGTCGTCGTCCGTGCTCACTTCTCCGCCGAGGAAGCCGCAATGGCCCCCGTGTGAGGTCAACGGTACCGTCGCGGTGATGATGCGTGGCCCGACCTCGGCTCCGGAGTCGATGGACTCCCTCAACGCCACGGCCAGTGCGTCACGGTCACCGAGATCCCTCACGGTCGTCACCCCGGCGGCCAGCATCTGTGCGGCGCGGTCCGCCATGGCGGTGGAGAGCTCGCCCGGGTCCGCCTTGACCACAGCACCGATCGGGTCCGGACCCGCGTCGAAGGCCAGGTGGACATGGCAGTCGGTCATTCCGGGCATCACCGTCGCCCCGGGAGACCGTAACCGGGGCACCCGTGCATCGACCGCCGCGTCCAGATCGGAGGCTGCACCGACGGCGGTGACCTTGCCCGAGTCGACGAGCACGGCGCCGTCGACGGTCACCTTGTCCGAGGGGCCGACGATGACGCGGTCTGCGGTGATGAGTACCTTGTTCACGATGTCCTTTCACTGAGGGCATGGGAGAGGGCGATGAGCTGCCGTGCGTCGGCGCCCAGGTCGCTGCCTGCGGGCGAGGCGACGAGAGCGGCGGGCAATTCGGTGTGCGGGGACTCGGTCGGCGGCTTCACGGCCAGCGCCTCGGCGACGTGCAGGGCGAGTTGACGGGCCGGGGCGCGGGCGAGATCGGCGTCGGGTGCCACACGCGTCAGGTAGGGGCTGAGGCGCACCAGCCCGTCACGGCATTCGATGAGCCGGCGATAGAACCGCCTCTCGTGGGTGCGGCTCCGGCGGACACTGCGCCATCCGGACTCGGACGGCGGCCGGTTCAGGACGAGTTCGGGGTAGGCGGCGGTCAGTGCCTTCCAGAGGGGGGCGAGCTCGTGATACATGCGGCGGTGGTGCACGACGGAGCGCACGCGGGTGACGAGTTGGACGCCGCCCGCGTAGCAGATTCCGACGAGGACGATGCCCATGGACCAATCGGAGAGTGACCAGTTCAGCGTGTTGAACGCCTTGTGGGAACCGGGTTCGTCGATGCGCAGGGTCACCAGGACCACCCGGTTGACCGACGTGATCGTCAGCCCGAGCAGCCCCAGGCCCATGGCGAGCAAGCCGAGCCCGAGGTGGCGGGACGCCCGGCGCGCATAGCGCAGGGCCCACAGGCCGGACGTCAGGTAGGCATGGACGAAGTAGGCGTTGCCGACGAAATAGAAGCCTGCGATGGGGGGTTGTGCCATGTTCGGGGTACCCAGGGAATGGCCGCGCATCCCTGCGGGTGTGGCGAGCATGAGCGCGATCAGGATGATGAGGATGCCGGCGAGCAGTCCGGCGTTGATCCGCAGGTGTCTGCGGTAGTCGGCCTCCGGTCCGGGCGTGGCGGCGACGAAGACCAGGATGAGGGCGAACAGGCCGGACAGGTAGACCTGGTTGAATACCACCTTGCCGACTCCTGCGGCCGTGGCCCGGTCGATCGCGGTGTTGACTTCGGGGAAGCTCAGGATTTCCCCGACCGTCAGCAGGAGCAGGGAGGCGACGAGGAAGCGCAGTACCCGGTCGTGCGGAGCACGTGCGAGGTCGGTGCCCTTCCACAGTGCCCCGAATCCCAGCAGGATGATCAGCGGAATCTGGAACATCAGGCCCATCCCCATCGGGGGTTCAGCGCGGAACGCAACGGATCCAGGTCCGGGTCCTCGGGCGTGCGGGGGCTGACGTAGTCGATGATCATCGCCCATTCCTGGATGATCGTCGCTACCAGCTCGGCCTCGCGTTCGTAATCCTCGGTATAGCAGGTGCGCCGGAAACCCCGGATGATCAGATCCTGGGGGAAGTCGGGCCCGAGGTTGGGCAACGGCTCGCCCGTGTCACCGTCGTCCTCGTGCCCGGCGAGGATGTGGCCGACCTCGTGCAGGATGATGTGGTCCTGGTGAACCCGGGTGGTTTCCTCCTGGTAGAAGATGACCTCTTCGTTCGGCCGGGACATCCACAGTCCGAACGGCCCCGGGATCGGCAGGGCCCAGGGGATCAACCGGATCGGCTTGCCACGACGTTCGGCGAGTTTGCGGCATAAGTCGTCCACCTGCAAAGGTGGTTGGATGTCGAGGTTTCGCAGCAGCCGGATGCACCTCCGGCGGAGCTCGCGTTCACGTACAACCATAGTGTCCCTTCTCATTGCGCTCCGGCGCCCGGACCGGGATCGTCGTCCTGGTCGAAGACCGCGATCATCTTGAGGAGTTGCCTGCGCATGGCGGGCGTCATGGCCCCCGCCCTCATTGCGATCGCCCGTACCTGGTGATCGGCGAGCCGCTGTCGCAGCAGCTCTTCCTCGGGGTCCTCCTGGGCGACCAGCGTCTGCACTGTGATCGGCGGTGTTCCCGGGGGGCGGTGGTCGTCGAAGAACTTGGCGATGCCCTCCAATATGTTCAACGTCGGGTTGGTGTGAGACCCGTTGCGCAGCATCGACAGGTAGCTCCGGGACAGGTTCGCCCCGTGCGAGGGGTCGGAGGTGACCGCCTTGGCCACTTCGGCGGTCGAGTATTCCCGCTGCCGACCGGCGGAGTCGGACCAGCGCGTGAGCGCGAACAGGGCGTTCAGCCGCTCGGCCAGTGACCGCTGTTGTTCCTCGCTGCTGCCTGCCGCCATGGTCATGCTCCCAGTATCGGTCCGATCCCGAGCCCTCAGGGTGACAGATCGGCCAAGTTGTGTCGCCGATTGGAACCTGGTCCGTATCCAGTTGACCTCAAGTGGTCTTGGTGCCAATATTTTAGACACATCGCCAATGGGGGAGCGATCGTGGGTGTGGAGAGGGCGCGATGGCCGATGGCGTCGCCGCAGGCACGTACCCCCTTGCTCATGGATGAGGAGGGGTCCGCATCGCACGACGGATTCCGTGGCCGTTCCAGGCAGAAGACAGGCTCGTACCGCGTACTCGCCGGAGCTGAATCCGCACGAGCTGCGCAGCTTGCCCATGCGCCATCGGACGCGCAATCAGGCTCGAATTGCCATCGCTTTCACCGCGGAGTAGTGACGTGAAGAGTCAATTATTACCGGAGCCGGAAACCGTCCGGCCGGCCGTGCAACCGCTGACCGGCTCCGAAGCCCTCGTGACCCTGCTGGACGCGCTGCGCCGCCGTACCGTCAGGGAGTTGCGCCTCGCGCTGCCCGGAAAGCCGTACGACCAGGGAGTGCTCCAGCCGGCGGCGCAGCTGAGCGCGGAATTGGTGCACCGCGGAGCACAGGTGAGGGTCCTGCACGTCACGGACGCCAGCCGTGATCGCGCCTACGCCGAAGGCACCCGGCGCATCGCCGCGTCGGGGGCCCGGATGAGGGAGCTGCCGTACCTTCCGGTGTGGATGGCCGTCGCCGACCGGGACTTCGCGATCGTCCAGTCGGACCCCGGTATGGAGGGCGCCGGCGCGACGCTGTTGCGCGGGCGGACCCTGGTGGGCGTCCACCGGGCGCTCTTCGACCAGGTGTGGGCGCGTTCCGGCGGGTCCGGGCCCGCCGCACCGGCGGAGCGCGAGCCGCTGGACGAGCGGGAGCAGGAGGCCCTGGTGCTGCTCGCCGAAGGGCTGACCGACGAAGGCATCTCACGGCGCACCGGGCTGTCGGTCCGTACCATCCGCCGTACCATCGCGGGCGTGATGACCCGGATGGGAGCCCAGAGCCGCTTCCAGGCGGGGGCGGAAGCGGCTCGACGGCAGTGGATCTGACGGCGGAGCGGAGTTCGCTGAGCGGCCCCCGCCCCGTGCGGCCTGCCTACAATCCCGTCCGGGCCAGGTCCTGTTCGGCGTAACGCTCACCACTCGGCGGCGTGAGGGTGGCGAGGAGGGCGAGCTGCCCGGGAGTCAGGGACACGGCGTCCGCAGCGGCGTTCTCCTCGATGCGGGACACGCGCTTGGTGCCGGGGATGGGGACGATGTCGTCGCCCTGCGCCAGCAGCCAGGCCAGTGCGATCTGGGCGGGCGTGGCACCGGCGTCCTCGGCGACGGACGCCACCTCGTCGACGATCCGGAGGTTCCGCGCGAAGTTGTCCTCGGCGAACCGGGGAGTGGACAGCCGGAAGTCGTCCGCGTCGAGATCCTTCGTGGAACGGATCGCCCCGGTGAGGAACCCGCGGCCCAGCGGCGAGTACGCGACCAGCCCGACGCCCAGTTCACGGAGGACCGGAAGGAGCGACTCGGCGGGCTGCCGGGACCACAGCGAGTACTCCGTCTGCACCGCCGCCACCGGGTGGACCGCGTGGGCGCGCCGGATGGTGTCCGCACCGGCCTCGGACAGCCCGATGTGCCGGACCTTGCCCTCCCGCACCAGCTCGCCCAGCGCCCCCACCGTGTCCTCGATCGGCGTCCCCGGGTCGACGCGGTGCTGGTAGAGGAGATCGATGTGGTCCGTGCCCAGCCGGCGGAGCGAGCCCTCGACCGCGGCGCGCACATTGGCCGGTGAGCTGTCGAGGACGTTGAGCCCAGCGCCGGCGTGCGAGACGAGACCGAACTTGGTGGCGATCACGACCTCGTCGCGGCGCCCGGCGACGGCACGGCCGACGAGTTCCTCGTTGACGAACGGGCCGTAGATCTCGGCGGTGTCCAGGAACCCGACGCCGAGGTCCAGCGCCCTCCTGATGGTGCGGACGGCCTCTTTCTCGTCGCTGCGTGCCCCCGTGTAGTAGTCGGACATCGTCATGGCGCCCAGACCGATGCGTGAGACATCGAGGCCGCCGAGCGAAACGTGATGCACTGTGCCCCCACTCCTTTCCTGTTCGGTCCCAAGGCGCTCAACTCTATGAGAGGGAAGGCCGGCTGGGCAGGTGCACCCCGGCATTCCCAGGTTTCTGGCAGGTAACTGCCAGCGAACACTTTTACGCTTCTCCGGGAATACGGGCCGCAATGGCAGCAACAGGCCACGCGCCTATCGGTCATCGCATCGACGTGTTTGACTCGAATTGGCCAGCCGGCGCAGGCCGAGGAAAACGGAGATCGGAATGCCGAACATGAGGCTTGGGCCCATGAAGGTCGATGGCGCATACGTAAACGAACAACTCACCCGGCGCATGGGCATTGAAATCATCACCTGCGAACCGGGGCTCGTGGTGGGAACCATGCCCGTCGTCGGAAATCGCCAGCCAGTGGGAATTCTGCACGGCGGCGCGAACGCGGTGTTCGCGGAGACGCTCGGTTCCGTCGCCGCCTTCCTCCATGCGGGCCCCGGCGGCAACGCGGTGGGGGTCGACCTTTCCTGTACCCACCACCGCTGGGTCTCCTCGGGGACCGTCACCGGAGTCTGCCGGCCGCTCGACGAACGGCAGTCAGTGGCCTCGTACGAAATCGTCGTCAGCGACGGCTCCGGACACCGCACCTGCACGGCTCGGCTCACCTGCGCCATTCGGCGCGGCGGCCACCGGACCGGCCTGCGCACGGCACCCGCCCGGCGGACCGCGCCGGAACAACCCCGACGAACGGAGAACCGATGACCCCGAGTTCAGCACGGACCGTGCTGGAGTCCGTGGATGACCAGCTGGGCCCGGCCGAGCAGCGCTTCTTCGGCCGCGGCTTCCGCCGGGTCGCCTATGACATCGGCGAGGTACACCTCGCCCGCAGCGCGGACGGAGCCGTCCTGGCGCGTTCCGAGGTGGGGGTCCGCTACCCGGCCGACTGGTCGAGGAAGGCGGCGGGCACCGATCTGCGCCCGCACTTCAGCACCGTCGACGGGATCGTCGTCGCCGCTCAGCTGGCCGAGGCCTGCCTCGGCGGCACCGGCTCGGGCCTGCGCGACGCCTGGCTGCGCAAGGTGCGGCTGACGGCCGGAGCCCGTCCCCAGGAGGAACTCGTCAGCCTGCCGGCCGGGGCGACACTGCGCCGCACCGACCCGGTCCCCGGGAACCCCGGGCGCGCCGTGTCCTTGGTGGACTGTGCCGTGGGCAGCATGCGGGTGCGGTGCGAAGTCGAGCACGCCCACGCAGGCACCCCGGACCGCGCCCTTGAGGAGGAGCGCACGCTTCCCGGACTGGACGCACTCCTCGGCCCGGCGGCGGACCGCTACTTCGGCACCGGGTTCACCACGCGGCGGCAGCACGTCCGCGACGTGGACGTCGACCACCGGAAGCTGCGGGCCGATGCCACGCTGACCGTGGTCCACGAAGACGGGGCGAGCGTGCCCACCGCGGGGTTCGAAGGCGCGTACCAGCCGTCGGTGTCCGTGATCGACGCCTTCGTGACGGCCCTTCAGCTCGCCCAGGTCATGCTCTACGACCTCGACGGCATGCGCCGCCAGGACAGCAACACCCTGTGGATGCGTCAGACCACGCTGACCGCCTCGCGCCCGGACCGTCCGGCGGAGGGCATCGCGGTGACCACCCGGCTGGACGACCCCGGTCTGCTGCGCATGGGCGGCGCTACCTGGCGCACGCTGGACGTCGTGGCCGAACTCGCGGGCATTCAGGTGCGGTCCGCGGTGGCCCACCGGCTTCCGGAAGGACACCCGACGGCATGACCCGAGCGGCAGTGATCGCCGGCGTGGGCGGCTTCGTACCCCCGCGCGTGGTGACGAACGACGAACTCGCCCAGCGCCTGGACACCTCCGACACCTGGATCCGCACCCGGACCGGCATCGCGCAACGCCATGTCGTCGACCCCGGCATGACCACCGGCGACCTGGCCGTCGAGGCCGGACTGCGGGCGCTGAAGAACGCCGGTGCGGACGGCGCCGACCTGGTGATCGTCGCCACCACCACACCCGACCGCCCCTGCCCGGCCACCGCGCCGAGCGTCGCCACGCGCATCGGCCTGACCGACGTCCCCGCGTACGACGTGGCGGCCGTGTGCTCCGGCTTCGTCTACGCGCTCCAGGCCGGCACGGCCGCCATCACCTCGGGATTCGCCGAACGGGTGCTGGTGATCGGCGCCGAGTCGTTCAGCACCATCCTGGACCCCGGAGACCGCACCACCTCCGTCATCTTCGGCGACGGGGCCGGCGCGGTGCTGTTGCGGACCGGCGAGCACGACGATCCCGGCGCCGTGCTGGACGTGCACCTGGGCAGTGACGGCTCGATGGCCGACCTGATCACGGTCCGCGGCGGAGGTGCCGAGGAGCGGTCCCGAGGAGGGGCACCGCGAGAGGAGGACCGGTACTTCCGCATGGAGGGGAAGTCCGTCTTCTTCGCGGCGGTGCGCCGTATGACCGGATCCTCGCGCACGGTGCTGGAACGTACCGGCTGGGAGGTCTCCGACGTCGACCGGCTCGTGGGCCACCAGGCGAACACCCGCATCCTGCACGCCGTCGCCGAACAGCTCGGACTGCCCCCGGAGCGTGCCGTGCTGAACATCGACCGCGTCGGCAACACCTCTGCGGCCTCCATCCCCCTCGCCCTCGCCGACGGCGTGGCCGACGGCGGGCTGAAGGCGGGCGACCGGGTGCTGCTGACGGCCTTCGGCGGCGGCGCGACCTGGGGCTCGGCCACCCTGACCTGGCCCGACCTGCCGGTCGACTGAGCCGGCCGCGAGAGCACGACCGCCAGAACATCCCTTTCCCACGAACAGTTGAGGTGACCCATGACCGGTTCCGTGACCACGATGATCATCGAGATTCTCACCGGCAAGTTCGAGATACCCGCGGAGGAGGTGTCCCAGGGCACCCACTTCGAGGAGCTCTCAGTGGACTCCCTGGCCCTGCTGGAGATGTCGCTGATCCTGGAGAATCGGCTCGGCATCTCCATCGACGAGGGCGTGCTGCGCGCACAGCAGACCATCGACGAGGCCGCCCGGGCGGTCGAGGGCCTCGCTGCCCCCACCCCCACCCCCACCCCAATCCCCGCCGCCTCCGGCCCGGCCGCCGCCTGAGCGTCCGGCACCGGCTGACGTCGTGCACATCGTCCTGCTCCGTCACGGAGAAACCGACCGCAACGCCGCCGACAGGTTCCAGGCACAGGCCGACGTACCCCTGAACGACACCGGGGTACGGCAGGCTCAGGTGGTCGCCCGCTCACTGCGGCCGGGCAGGTGGACGGCGGTGTACTCCTCACCGCTGGCCCGAGCCGCCCAGACCGCCGCATACGCGGCGGGCCGGCTCGGCGTCCCCCACCTGCGCGTCGACGGGCTTCGCGAGCGAGACCTGGGCGCCCTGGACGGCCAGGACCGCGCCGAATTCGCCCGGCGGCACCCGCACACGATGCGGCGGCTGCTCACCGACCCCGGCTACGCCCCGCCGGGCGGCGAGTCGGGCCGCGCCGCGCGCTCCCGCTTCGCCGCCGCACTCGCCGGCATCGCCGAGACCGGCCGGGACCCGGCAGCGCTCCCCGTCCTGGTCGTCACACACGGCGGAGTGCTGAACCTGCTGACCCGGGCCTTGACCGACGCCGTCGCCGCACCCGACGTCCTGGTCGGCACCTGCGCCGCCGCCTGCCTGGACACCGCGTGGACACCAGGGGGCCGTCCGCGCGCCGCTCTGCGCCGGTGGAACGTCGCCCCGCACGCGTGCGAGGACCCACCCGCCTCCGCGCACCCCCCGCACTTCGTCGACCTCGACGACCTGATCGCCGACGACATCAACTCCAAGGAAGTGAAGCGCACATGAGCATCGAGATCACCGTCCTCTTCGACGTCCTACCGGGCCGGCTGCCGGACACCGTGGCGGCCTTCAAGGAGCTGTGCGCCGCCACCCGGCGGGAGGCCGGCGCGCTCCGGTTCGACGCCTGCCTGTCCGAGGAGCACGAGAACGTGATCGTGCTGGTCGAGGAGTGGGCCCACCAGGAGGCCATCGACCTGCACATGAAGGAGGGGTACGTCACGGACTTCCTCGCGAAGGTCGACGGCGCCTACGTCCGTCCGCCGTACGTGCTCCGCCTGCGCCCCCTCGACGCCTGACCATGGTGGGCGACACGCAGCAGCCGCGCGTCCTGATCGTCGGTGGCGGTCCCGTCGGGATGGTCCTCGCCTGCGAGCTGCTGGCGCACGGGGTCCGGGCCGACGTCATCTCCAAGCTCCGCAGGCAGAGCCCGCACTCGCGCGCCACGATCCTGTGGCCCCGCGTCCTGGAACTTCTGGACCGCGTCGGCGTGGGCCGGAAACTGGTCGAGAGCGGTCATTACTTCGACCAGATGAACTACTACTCCCAGAAGAAGATGATCGGCCGGATCCGGTTCGACCGCCTGCGGGGCGTCGGCTATCCCTTCGCCATCACCCTCCCGCAGTGGCGCACCGAGGAGATCCTCGAAGAACACCTGACCGCGCTCGGCGGGACGATCGACTACGACACCGCGTTCGTCGACGGCGCGCAGCGTCCGGACGGGGTCGAGTGCCGGCTCCAATTGCCCACCGGGGAGCCGGAGACCCGTACGTACGACTACGTGGTCGGCGCCGACGGCTACAACAGCACCGTCCGCGAGGTGTTCGGCTTCCGGTTCGCCGGCCGTACGCTGCGCACCCGGCTGGCCATCACCGATGCCGAGATCCTTGGCGAGACGACCAGCAGCGAGGCGGCGTATTACCTGACCCGGTCCGGGAACATGGTGCTGGCACCCCTGGGCGACGGGGTCTTCCGGGTCGGCGCGAGCGTGCCCGACGACTACCTGGGCGACACTCCCGACCGCGCCTTCTTCGAGGCGCTGCTCGCCGAACGCGTCCCCGGGGCGCGCAAGCTCGGCGAGATGAAGTTCAGCGGCGTCTTCACCGCGCACGTCCGCTCGGCCGGTACGTACGGCAGCGGCCGCGTCTTCCTCGTGGGCGACTCGGCGCACGCGATGAGCCCGTCCGGCGCCCAGGGCCTGAACACCGGCATCCAGGACGCGGTCAACCTGGGCTGGAAGCTGGCCGGTGTGGTGCGCGGCGACTACCGCCCCGACCTCCTGGACACCTACGACACCGAGCGCAGGCCGGCCGTCGACGCGGTCGCCGGTCTCTCCACCCGCCTGGCCCGGATCGGGCTGTACTCGGCCCGGCACCAGACCCTCGCCCGGGACGCCGTCTACCGCTTGGGCAGCACGACCCGGACGCTGGAGAAGGTGCTCGCACCCAAGCTGGCCCAGCTCGACACCCATTACGGTGCCCGGCCGAAAACGCGCTCCCTGGTGCCGGGCGAACGCCTGCCGCTCGGCTGGCGCGAATCGAACGCGGCGCCCGTTCTCCCGGTCGACCGCTACACCGTGCTGCTGTGGCCCGGCCTGCGGTACCGGTACGAGCGCTGGACCGGGCTCGTCGAGCGGCTGCGCGAGCAGGTCACCGCAGCGGCCGTCCGCGACCTGGGCGGCCGCCCGCCCGGCCCGCTGCTGAGCAAGCTCCCCCGCGAGGCACACGCCTTGGTCGTCCGGCCCGACGGCCACCTCGACAGCCTCGTCCCTCTGGACGGCCTCGCCCCCGCCGCCGCCGTCCGCACGGTCGACCGGGCACTGTCCCGGCACCTGATCCCACACCCGGCCGCCCCGCGACCCGCCGGGCAGTCCGTCTGAACCCCTGTTCCAGAACCAACCCGAAGGAGCCGGTCATGAGTACCGCCACCCCCCGTGTCACCCTCACCGAAGTCGCCGACATGACGCCCGAGCAGCGCTCGGTGTACGAGAAGTTCCAGTCCAACCTGACCCGCGCACTGCTGCTGACCAAGAACTCGGCCGCCGCCCACCTCGCGCTCGGTGGCACCTTCACCGTCGGCCTGCTGAGCCTGCTGGACCGCGAGGTGGTCGTGCTGCGCGTGGCCCGGCTGCGCGACAGCGAGTTCGAGCGCCTGCTGCACTACCCGCTCGCGAAGAAGGCCGGCCTGGACGATACCGAGATCAAGGCGATCGAGGACGGCCTCTACGACGAACTGCCGCCCGCCCGCGCCGCCCTGGTCCGCTACGTCACCGACTGCATGGTCGACCACCGGGCGAGCGAGGAGGCCTTCGCAGCCCTGCGCGAGCACTACTCGCAGAACGAGATCGCCGAGATCACCCACCTCGCGGGGCACAGCGCCATGACCGCCATGTACCTGGCCAGCCTGGACGTCCCGCTCGACGAGGGCATCGCCTCCTGGGGCCGGCTGACCGAGGTCCAGGACGAGGTCAAGAGCTGAACCCCGCAGGCAGCCCGATCCGAGAGGAAGAACGTTGCAGTACGTCCGGCTGGGCTCGTCCGGCCTGAAGGTGTCACGACTGGCGCTGGGATGCATGAGCTACGGCGAGCCCGGACTCGGTACCCATCCCTGGTCGCTGCCCGAGGAGGAGAGCCTCCCGTTCATCGCCCAGGCGCTGGACCTCGGCATCAACTTCTTCGACACCGCCAACGTCTACTCGCTGGGTACGAGCGAGGAGTTCCTCGGCCGCGCGATACGGAAACTGACGCGCCGCGAGGAAGTCGTCATCGCCACCAAGGTGTACGAGAGGCTGACCGCCTCTCCGCTCTCCGGCGGATTGTCGCGCTCGGCCATCATGCGCGAACTCGACGCCAGCCTGCGCCGGTTGGACACCGACTACATCGACCTCTACATCATTCACCGCTGGGACCACGAAACCCCGGTGGAGGAGACGATGGAGGCGCTCCACGACGTGGTCCGCTCGGGCAAGGTCCGCTACATCGGGGCCTCGTCCATGCACACCTGGCAGTTCGTCAAGGCGCAGTACGTCGCCGACCTGCACGGGTGGACCCGGTTCGTGAGCATGCAGAACCACTACAACCTCGTCAACCGCGAGGAAGAGCGCGAGATGCTGCCGTACTGCCTCGCGGAGGGCGTCGGCGTCACCCCGTGGAGTCCGCTGGCCCGCGGGAGGCTCACCCGGAACTGGGACGCCACCTCGCCCCGTACCGCGGGCGACCCGGTCCAGGACCGCTTCTACGGCCCGACCGGGCAGGCGGATCGCGCGGTCGCCCGGGTGGTCGCCGAGATCGCCGCCGAACGCGGCCTGCCGATGGCCCAAGTGGCGCTCGCCTGGGTACTGCACCAGCCGGCGGTCACCGCACCCGTCGTCGGCGCGACCAGGCCCCACCACCTCGAAGACGCGGTGGCCGCCCTCGGCGCGGTGCTCGACGACACCGAACTGGCCCGGCTCGAGGCGCCCTATGTGCCGCACGCCGTCGTGGAATACGTCTGACAGGAGGTGGAGGAATCGTGGGAATAACCGACTTCGCTCTGGCGATGCCGAGCGGAAAGCTGAGTGTCCACGACGTGAGCCGGGAGTCCGGTTACAGCGTGGAGAAGCTGGGGCAGGTCCTGCCCTCGGGAAAGTTCTCGGTACTGGCCGAGGGCGAGAGCTCCTGGGGGCTGGGCCGGGAGGCTGCCGCCAGGCTCCTGGCCAGGAACGCGGTGCCGCTCGACGAGATCGGTCTCGTCCTGTACGCGGGCTCCAGTGAATGGGGTACGCCGTTCTGGTCGCCCGCGGCCAAGATCGCACTGGAGCTGGGGATCGAGCAGGCGCATTGCTTCGAGGTCTCCAACTTCTGCAACGCGGGCATGGTGGCCGTGAAGATGGCGGACGACCAGGTGCGGGCGGGCACGCACAAGTACGCGCTGGTGATCATCTCGGACCGGCTGAGCCAGCTCGTCGAGTACGGCACCGGGTACATCGAGCTGTTCAACTTCGCGGACGGCGCGGCCGCGGTGCTGGTCTCGGCCGATGCCGCGTACGAGGTGCTCGGCGCCGCCCACCACACCGACCCCCAGTGGGTGGACGCGTACTACGGCGAGATCAAGGACGGCCAGGTCAAGGTCGAGCGGGGCGAGAAGCTCGACGGCCTCGGCGAGGCGTTCCTCGACAACTTCACCGCCCTGACGGGCAAGGTGCTCGCGGACATCGGCCACGAGGCGGCCGATGTGGCGTACTTCCTGGTGACGCACGGCAACCAGGACACCCACCGCAAGTACCTGTCCGCGCTGGGCGTCGACGCCTCCCGCAGTGTCTTCCAGTACGACCTCGACGGCCACCTCGGGGGCGCGGACCCGTTCCTGGCCCTGGAGGAACTGGAACGGGACGGCCGGATCGCCTCCGGCGACCTGGTGGTCGTGGCGACGGCGGGGTCCGGGTTCACCTGGGGGGTGACGGCGATCCGCCGGACGTAGCCGCCCGCTTGGCAGACGGAAGGCCCCCGGTCCGCACGGACCGGGGGCCTTGTGTCCGTTGCCCTTCAACGCCGGTGAACGGAGTCCAGGTCCACCGTCAGGAGCCGCAGTGCCACCTCGTGCGGTGAGTCGGGCTCGGCGTGGTAGAACTTCAGGATGTTGCCGTCCTGGAGGTCGGCGGACTGGTACATCAACTCCAGCTCGCCCACCACCGGATGGTCGAAGAGCTTAGTGCCCTCGATGCAGTTCGCCACCCGCTGACGGCACCAGAGTTCCGCGAATTCCTCGTTCTGGATGGTCAGTTCACCGATCAGCTCGGCGAGTCGCGGATCGTGCCGGTGATTTCCGGCGATGAAGCGCAGATACGTCACGTTCGACTCCGACTCGGCGGCCCAGTCCGCGTACAGGGCCCGGACGTTGTCGTCGAGGAAGTTCATCTTGATGATGTTGGGGCGCCGGTCGGCGTCCTCGGGGAGGCCGAATTCGAGGTGCGGTGCGAACAGTCTGTGGTACGGGGAGTTCCAGGCCAGGATGTCGCACCGGTAGTTCAACACGGCCGCCGCCACGTTGCCGAGTGAGGACAGCAGCATCCTGGTGCTGGGGTTGAGCTGGTCGTCACGGGGCGTCTGCCGCTGAGGGTTCTGGACCGGTGTGCCGATCTTGAGCAGGTAGTCCTGCTCGTCGGTGCTGAGATCCAGTGCGCGGGCGATGGAGAGCAGGACCTGCGGGGAGGCGTGCGCGGTCTGTGACTGCTCGAGGCGGGTGTAATAGGTCTGACTCACACCCGCCAGCGCGGCCACTTCCTCGCGGCGCAGTCCGGGAACGCGCCGGGAGTTGCTGGTGCGCAGCCCCATCTGTTCGGGCCGGACGCGCTCGCGCATCTGCCGCAGGTAGCTGCCGAGGTCCGTGTTCACGATCTCTTCCACCCTTCTCAGTATGAAGTGCCGAACGGCATCGGCGCCAGATCGGCCCCCCGTGGTCACTGCGGACTGCCGGACTTCCTGCGCAGTACCAGCCACAGGAGCAGGCCGACGGCGAACTGGGAGACGCCGGCCACGCCGATGGCCACGTGGATGCCGGTGAGTTCCTCGTCGGTGGTCACGGTGCCCCGCCCGACGACGGTGGTGAACGCCGCGCTCAACAGCGGAATGCCGATCGCGATGCCGACCTGCTGGCTCTGGGTGGCCAGCCCGGTCGCCATGCCCTGTTCGTCGGCGTCGACGGACGAGGTGGCGATGACCATGAAGCACAGGGCCGCCATCATGGAGAAGAAGGCGTTCACGAACTGGGTGACGATCAGCGGGACCAGCCAGCGCGAGTCCGAGGTCGCCCACAGCGCCGGCAGCATGAACGCGCCCTGGAGGGCCAGGGACACGCCGAGCATCGTGCGCGGCGAGACGCGCTGGAGGAGGCGCGGGCCGACGATGCCCGCGATGATCTGGCCGACTCCGATGCCGAGCAGCACCAGGCCGGCGACCAGGGGCGACAGGCCGAGCACGTTCTGGACGTACAGACCGGTGAAGAAGATCAGTGCGGTCTCGCCGCCGAAGATGAACAGGGCCGCCACGTTGCCGAAGGCGATGGCGGGTTTCCTCAGGACCTTCACCGGGACCAGGGCGTCGGCGGTCCGGCTCTCCACGGCCCAGAAGACGCCCAGCAGGACGGCGGCGGCGATCAGCGCGGCGCCCGCCGCCAGGTCCAGGCCTTCCTCGCCGACACGGGTGACACCGTAGATCCCGGCGAACAGGCCCAGGGTGATCAGCAGCGCGCCCGGCAGGTCGATGCGGCTGCGCTGCGCGGCCCGGCTCTCGTCGACGACGAACGGCACGACGACGATCGCCGCAATGGCCACGGGGATGTTGACGAAGAAGGCCCAGCGCCAGGAGAACACGTCCGTGAGGAAGCCGCCGAGGATCGCGCCGACGCTGAACCCGGAGCTCATCATCACGCTGTTGAGGCCCAGCGCCCGGGTCCGCAGAGCGGGCTCGGTGAAGGCCGTGGTGAGCAGGGCGAGCGCGGCGGGCGTGACGGCCGCGGTGGCCAGACCCTGGAGGGTACGGGCGACCAGCAGCATCGCGGCCGAGTCGGCGATGCCGCCGACGAGCGAGGAGACGGCCAGGACGACCATTCCGGCGGTGAAGATGCGCCGACGCCCCAGGTAGTCGCCGACGCGGCCGAAGACGAGGGTGCATCCGGCGGCGCACAGGGCGAACGTCGTGGTGATCCACTGCAGGCTCCCCGTCGAGAACCCGAGGGACACTCCGACCTCGGGCAGTGCGACGTTCAGCACGGAGAAGTCCGCGGCCATCATGAACTGCGATGCCAGGAGCACCACCAGGGCGGCGACTTGCCGCCCGGTCATGCGGGCACCGGCCGGCGGCGCGGCTGCTGCGGTTGTGGAGGTATCAGCGGTTGTCATGCCCCCAGCCTCGGCGGCCCGACCCGCCCCAGCCAGATCCCTTCCGATGGCACTCCTGCGGAGACTGTCACCGGCAGTGCCACCTTCGCCACCGGCCCGCGCCCGCGCGTTCCGGCGCGGACCTCAGTCGATCCGCACGACCTGGAAGGCCTCCGCCATCCGGCCCGGGGGAAGCCCCGCCGCCCGTGCGTGCTCGCCCAGCCATTCCCGCAGGAGTCCCGCGAGGTCGTCGAAGTGCGCGGTCTGCGAGGTGTGGATGCGCAGCGCCTCCACCTTGCGGTCGAAGACGGGCGTGACGTCGATGTACTGATTGGGCGTCGGACCCGTCATCAGCCACAGCTCCGGCACGATCCACGGCTCCAGGCCCTCCTCCTTGAGGAGCGACGGGTGCGCGAACGGATTGCGCGCCTCCGGGTAGATCGCCCGCAGGGCGGCGTCGCCCACCGCCCGGTGGTCGGGGTGCAGGTCGGCGATGCGGGACCAGTTGATCTCCGGGCTCGGGATGACGGCACGCTGCGGGCGGACCTGCCGGATCACCCGGCACAGGTCGCGGCGCAGTTCCACGCCGGCCTCCACGTAGCTGTCGGGGTAGCCGAGGAAGCGGACGTCGTCGACGCCGCTGCGCCTGGCCGAATGCACCTGCTCGGCGCGGCGCAGGTCGCCCATGGCCTGGCGGGGGAGCTGCTCGTCGTACCCGCCGGCGCCGCCGTCCGTGACGATGCAGTACGTGACGCGGGTGGTGCCCTGCGCGATCCACCGCATGACCGTCCCGCTCACGCAGAACTCGATGTCGTCCGGGTGCGCGGCCACGACCAGCAGGGATTCGGGGGCGCTGCGGTCTATGCGATCGGTCGCGAAGTGTTCCATGCCGTCAGCCTGTTGGGCGCGGCCGCGGGCCGCAAGGCGGCCCCTTTGGCGTACAGGCGTCATGTCACGAGTACGCCAACGCCGGTCCGGCGGGGCCCGCCCGGCCACCCGCCCGGCCGGCCGTCCGCCTGGCGTGTCCGCGCAACGGCGTGAACGCGCAAGCCAATACCAGACCGTGCGGTTCGTTTCTCTGTCACTCTGAGGTGGGCACCCCGCTCTCCTCCGCTCCCGCCGCCCCCTTGCGCGCCGTGCGGAGCGGGGAGGGGTCACGCCCCTTCCGTTCCGAGCCTCGCTGCGTACTTCGCTCCACAGCGTCAAGGAGGTCCCATGAGCACCCCCGTCTGGATCACCGCGACCCCGCCGGCCACCCACGGCGAACTGCACGTCGGCCACCTCGCCGGACCGTACGTCGCGGCGGACGTGCTGTCCCGGTACCTCAGGGCCGAGGGCGAACCCGTCCTGTTCACCACCGGCACGGCCGATCACACCAGCTCCGTCCACGTCCGGGCGCTCCGCGCTGGGCGCAAGCCGGAGGAGGTCGCCGAGGGGTACCGCGCCGCGATCACGGCGGACTGGCTGCGCTCGGGCGTCGAGTTCGACCACATCGTCCGCCCGCGCCAGGACCGGGGTTACGCGCGCTGGCTGGGCGACCTCTTCCGGCGGCTGTACGCGGACGGGGTCATCGCCGCCCGCACCCGCCTGACGCCCTGGTGCGAACCCTGCGGGCGCTTCCTCCACGGAGCGCACGTCACCGGCTCCTGCCCGCACTGCGCGGCCGTCAGCGACGGCGGCATGTGCCACGAGTGCGCCCGCCCCAACGACGGCGGGGACCTGTTGGGGCCGCACTGCGCCCAGTGCGGCACCGCGGCCGTGCCCAGGCGCTGCCGCCGCCTGTACATCCCGCTGGAGCCGCACCGCGAGGCCCTCGCCGAGTACTGGGCCGCCACCGGGCTGCCGCCGCGCCTGGCCGCCCTGTGCGAGTCGCTCGTCGAGGACGGACTGCCGGACATCGCGGTGGCGCACCCCGCCGAGTGGGGGCTGCCCGTCCCGGTGGACGGATTCCCCGAACACCGCATCGACGGCTGCTTCGAGGCCGCCGCGATGCACCTCTTCGGCCACGGCGAACGTCCGCTGCCCGAGCGGGCCATCCATTTCTGCGGCTTCGGCCACGCCTTCTGCCACGCCGTCCTGCTGCCGGTCCTGCTGTTCGCCCGGGGCGTGAAGCTGCCGCAGCACTTCTGCGTGAACGAGGCGTACGTCATCGAGGACGAGGCGCTGGTCTGGGGCACCGGCCAGAAGGCCTGGGCGCTGGACCTGATCACCGAGTACGGGTCGGACACCCTGCGCCGGCACGTCCTGCAGGCCCGGCCGCTGGGCCGCCGCACCGCCTTCGACCCGGACCGGCTCGCCGCCGCCCGCCGCGAGCTGGACGAGAGCTGGAACAGCTGGCTGTCCCGGCTGTTCGCCGCCGTGCGCGAGCAGAGCTCCGGACGGGTCCCGGAGGCGCTGCCCGGTGGCACCGGATGGGAGGTGCTGGAGCGCAGGCTGCTGCGCGGGCTGGAAGACCTGCGCGAGGCCTACTCGCCGGAGGCCTTCGACCCCCGCAGGGCGGTCGCGCTGCTCGACGAGATGGTGCGGTCGGTGTCCGACTTCGGGCACGTCAACGCGCACGAGGCGCACCGCCCCACCGCCGACGGCCGGCACCTGCCGGTGCTCGCGGCCCAGTTGGCCGTGGCCCGCGCCCTCGGCGCCTGGGCCCGCCCGGTGATGCCGGAGGGTGCGGACCGGCTCGCCGCAGCCCTGCGTACGGAAGCCGGAGGCCCGGTCCGCGCCGAGGTGCTCGCCCCGCCCGCGCCGGGCACCCGGCTGGCCCCGCCCTCGGGGCCGGTGTTCGGCTTCTGACCGGCTCCGGGCCCGAGGGCTGGGCCCGGCCCGGTACGACTGCACGACTGCACGACGACAGAAACCCTCCTTCGCCGCGTGACCGCGCGCCGGTCGCCCGGCGGCGCCGGGCGCACGTGGCCCTTCCCCGTAGGAGCCCCACGTGTCCTTGCGCGTCGCCATGCTCAGCGTCCACACCTCGCCGCTGCACCAGCCCGGCACCGGGGACGCGGGCGGGATGAACGTCTACATGGTCCAGCTCTCCCGCGCCCTCGCCGAACAGGGCGTCGAGGTGGACCTGTTCACCCGCTGCCGGGGCGAGGCCCGCCCGCCCGGGGACCTCCTCGCCCCCGGGGTCCGGGTACGCCACCTGGAGGCGGGACCGCGCGCGGCCCTGGCCAAGGAGGACATGCCCGCCCTCGTGGTGCCGTTCTCGCTGGCGCTGCTCAAGGAGCGCCGGCGCTACGACCTGATCCACTCGCACTACTGGCTCTCCGGCCAGGCGGGCCGCATCGCCGCCGCCGGCTGGCGGATCCCGCTCGTGCACACCGCGCACACCCTGGCCCGGGTCAAGAACGCGGCCCTCGCCGATGGCGACACCCCCGAGCCGGAGCTGCGCGTGCGCGGCGAGCACCAGGTGGTCGGCTCCGCCGACCGGCTGATCGCGAACACGGGCGAGGAGGCGCGGGCACTGCGGGAGTCGTACGGGGCGGAGGCCCGCCGTACCGAGATCGTCCGGCCGGGCGTCGACCTGCGCACGTTCGGCCCCGGCCGGGGCCGGGCCGCGGCGCGGGCCCGGCTCGGTCTGCCCGCCGACGCGTTCGTCCCGCTGTACGCGGGCCGCATCCAGCCCCTCAAGGGGCCCGACGTGATGGTGCGCGCGATCGCCCGGCTCCTGGCGGACGCACCGGGGCTGCGCGAGCGGACCGTCGTCCCGGTGGTGGGCGGGAACTCGGGCTCCGGGCCGCGCGGTGACGCCTGGGAACTGGCCCGGGAACTGGGGGTGTCGGACGTCCTGCGGCACCACCCACCCGTCCCCCAGGGCGAGTTGGCCGACTGGTACCGGGCGGCCGACGTCCTGCTGGTGCCCTCCCGCAGCGAGTCGTTCGGGCTGGTCGCGCTGGAGGCGCAGGCGTGCGGCACCCCGGTCCTGGCCTCGGCGGTCGGCGGACTGCCGACCGCGGTGCGGGACCGGGTGACGGGCGTGCTGGTGCACGGCAACGACCCGGTGGAGTACGCCCGTTGGCTGCGCTGGTTCGCCGGACACCCGGCGGCGGGCGCCGCGATGGGGGAGGCGGCCGTGCGGCACGCGCGGGCGATGAGCTGGCGGGCCGCGGCGGCCCGGACCCTGGAGGTGTACCGGGACGTGCTGCGCGAGGAGCGGACGGGGTCGGATACGGGTGAGGCAGGAGCGGCGGCACGCTCCTGCCTCGCCGGCGCCTCTCTCCTGGAGGGCCGAGAAGGCCGGAAGCCCACCCTAACAGCTCTTTTGGGGTGACCAAAGGTATGCAGGCGTAACGTCTGTATGAACTCCGCCCGGAATGGCGGTGCCCCGGACTTCAGTTCCGCCTCAGAGGCGCTACAGGAATCCGGCCCGGCCGTGGATTCCGTAGGACAATGGAGATGTCTTCGAAGGAATACCGGCGGCACGGATCCCCGGAGACGGAATTGACGTTCTGAATTCCTGGAGGAAATCATGTCCGCTGCGCACGCCACCGGAACGCCCGCCACCGCCCGCCCCGCGGTCACCGCCCGTCCCCGCTGTACCGCGGCGGTCACCGCCGTGTCGGCGGTCCGGACCGCCGACAACGGCTGGGACTGACGGTCCCGTCGCCGCACGGCGAAGCCTCGTGATCGCCCCCGGGCGACTGCGGGGCCTTTTCCGTTCTCCGGCCCCGCGCCGCGGCCGTTCCCCGGCCGCCTGGGTGTCGCGGAGTATTGCGGCGGTATTTCGGGTCAGTCGAGCCAGCCGAGCCGCTGCGCGCGCACGCCGGCCTCGAAGCGGCTCGACGCGCCCATTTCCTGCATCAGTTCGGACAGCATGCGGCTCACCGTCCGCAGGGAAACCCCCAGATTGCGGGCGACCTTCTCGTCCTTCATGCCGGAGGCGAGCATTTTCAGCGCGGCCCGCTGCTGCTCGGAGAGTCCGTCGCCACCGAGTTCCGGTGCGACGTCGTCGCCGTACGGGGTCGCGGCGTGCCAGCAGTGCTCGTACAGCGCCAGGTAGGAGCGGACCAGCGCGGGGCCGCGGGCCAGGATCGCACCGGCCGCGCGGTCGTCGGGGTGTACGGGCAGCACGGCGAACTGCTGGTCCGCGATGATCATGTTCATCGGGACGGCGGGCGACAGCCTGATCTCGACACCGGCCTCGACGCGGCGCCGCAGCATCTCCACCGCCTCCGGGGAAGTGGTGATCCGCTGGTGGTAAATGGCGCGGATGCGCACCCCGTTGTCGATCTGCCGGCGGTCGCGGCTGAGCACCCGGTCCGCGACCTCGCGGACCAGGGCCGTCACGTGCATGGACGTCAGATCGTGCCGGATGACGTCCGTGATGTCCTCCAGCACCTGCTGGATCCGCCCGTAGTCGTCGAGGATCTCCACCTCGACCTCCGAACCGTTCAGCGATCCGGGGCGCAGGAACCGTCCGACCAGCGTCTCCAGCGCGCCGTACGCGCGGTCGGACTGGTCCAGGTGCTCGCGCAGCCGCTCGCGCTCGCCCTGGAGCATCCGCAGCAGGGCGATCTCCGGATCGACGACGGCGACCGCGTCGGGGCCCGGCTCCCAGGCGTCCGACTGGAGGTCGTCGCGGGTGGCGTGGGTGGTGCCCGTCGGTACGATCAGGCCGAGGGAGGCGAGCTCCGCGCGCCACTTCTCGGACTCCTCGGGCGCCAGGCCGAGCTCCCGGAAGACCTCGGAGAGGTTGGACACCCCGCGCAGGCGCAGCTCCTGATAGAGCGCCAGCACCCTGTCGGCGGACTGGATGCCGTCCCTGCCGTCGCCCGTTGCCATCGCGAAGCGACCCCCTCTTCTTACGAATCGACAGTCACACTTTGGCACATGCCGGGGGGAGGGCCCGTGCCCCCGCGTTTCGGATGTGACGGGGGTCACAGGGGCCCTCTGGAGTGCGCACCTCGTCGTCCGCCGCCTCCGTACGGGCCTTCCTCCGCCCGCTCGGCCGGCCGGGGGTGAGCGCCGGCGCCCGAGCCGTCAGGGGTACGGTCGGGGCCAGGGATGACCAGGGGGCGGGCGGGGCATCGGTGTTCTGCCCGGAGAGGCGGGGACGATGCGGGACATCGGGGAAAGAAGACGCTCCAGCCGGTGGTGTCGTCCGGGGCGTGTCGCCACGGTCGGCTACGCGGTGCTGCTGGCGCTGTCCGTGGGGTGCTCGAACATCATGGAACTGTCCTACACCCCGGAACGGATGGACCCCGGCCCGGCGCACAGGAAGGCGAGGGAGGTCTCCGACCGCCTGCTGAAGATGGCCGGAATCACGGGCGAGGTCGAGGAGCCCGGCATGCGCACCACCGTCTGCGACGAGTACGGCGACGACCTGTTCTCCGTGCAACACCCCTGGTCGGTGGGCGGCCTGACCTACGGGCAGGTCGACACCGGCATGAGGAACCTGCGGAAGGCGCTGGCCGAGAGCGGCTGGAAGGTCGAGTTCCAGGAGCGCAGTTCCGAGATGCAGGCCAGGAACGAGCAGGAACACTTCACGGTCACGGTCTCCGCCCGCGCGGCCCCCCTGGGAGGGAAGGCGGCGCTCGACTTCTCCGTCTACTCCCGCTGCTACCGCGCGGCCTCCCACTCCGCCGCCAACGAGGCGTGACGGGGAGGCCGGAGTGAGGCCTAGTCCTCTTCGGCCCGGAGGCAGTCGGGGCACAGCCCCCTGAAGATGATCTCCGCGCCCTCGCCCATCCGCCAGGAGCGCAGCGCGGGGCCGGTCGGCTCGGGCACCTCGGCCGCGACGTTCTCCACCCGGCCGCAGCGCACGCACAGCGCGTGCTGATGGGGCGGCCCCGCGATCTCGAAGACGGCGGGCAGTGCGGGGCGGTCGAACTTCGTCGCCAGACCGGTCTCCAGGAAGTGGCGCAGCATCTCGTAGACCGCCTGGCTGGTCAGCGTGCCGAGCCGTTCGCGGGCGGCGGCCGTGATCGACTCGACGTCCATGTGGCCGCCCGCCGCCAGGACCTGGAGCACTTCGAGGCGCGGTCCCGTGACGCGCAGGCCCACGTCGCGCAGGCGCTGGATCACCGCCTCGCGTCCGCTCGGCTCCTGCACGACAGCCCCCACTCGGCCACTCTCCGCCATCTGGTCCGATCAAACCTTTGGAGGCATCGTACCTCTTGCCCGTCCTCCCGGAGCGGGCGGCGGGGGAGGGAAGGGGGTGTGGGGCGGTGCCGGGCCGGTCAGCCGTCGGCGCGGCAGACGAGGAGGACGCTCTCGGTCCGCTCGTCGAGGCGGTGGCGCCGCCTGCGTTCCACGCGCAGCCCCGCCGCCCGCAGTTCGGCGTCGAGCCGCTCCGGGTCGACGATCCACTTGCGGGTGCTGCGCACCGTCCGCTGCGTACTCAGCTTGCCGGTGCGCACGCAGTGGTAGGTGACGTGCTCGCTCATGCCGTCCAGGTCGAAGACCTGCCGGGCCGCGGCCCACTCCTCGACCCCGTCGAACCGGGGCACCTGGAACGCGTACGCGCGCCGGGGCTCCCGCGCCAGGTCCCGCATCCGGTGCGCCGTGTAGTCGAGGGCGAGCACGCCTCCCGGCTCCAGGTGCGCGGCGATCTCGCGCAGCAGCCCGGGGCGGGCGCCGGGGGCCACGGCCGAGACCATCGTCCCGGCCAGCAGGGCCAGCCGGTACGTGCGCCGCAGCCTCAGGTCCGCCAGCTCGGCCCGGGTGGTGACCAGCAGCCGCGACACCTGCGGCCCGATCCGCGCCCCCCAGGCCCGCAGCCGCTCCAGGCAGGCGGCGTCCCGGTCCACGGCCTCTACGCGGAACCCCTGGCGGGCCAGCGGCACCGCCAGCCTTCCGGCGCCGGAGCCCAGGTCCAGGACCGGGCCGCCGCAGTGCCGCGCGAGGCGCAGGTAGCCGACGACGTCCGCGCTGTGCGGGCCGAGCAGCGCGTCGTGCAGCCAGGCGGCGTCCTCGTCGGCCGGCGCGACCGATTCCAGGCCGGGCGGGAAGTCGGCCGCGGTGCCCGCGAGTGCGGCCGGGTGCGTGATCGCGGGTGTGGCCGTGCGTCCGGACGGCGGGGCCGGTGCGAACGCGGCGGGCGCGACCGGCCTGACGGGCAGGGAAGTGCCGCTCGTGGTGTGCATCGCTCCTCCAGGGGCTCGCTCGGTCCGGCGGTCCGGGGGCGGGGCTCCCGTGCCGCCGGGGACCGCGCCGCTGGTGAAATCCTGTCCTGTGACACGGGACTCGGGCCAGAGCGAAGGGCTGCGTGAACACGCGATGGCGTGGATCTGCCACGGTCCGGGCGGGGGGGCGGAGCGAGGGGCGCGGCGGGGCAGGGCGACGGGCACGCGGCGGGGCCCAGACTGTGCACGGCGGCGACCGCCCGCGCGTACCGCTGCCGCGGCTCCCCGCTCATCATCGGCACGGCCATCAGGTCCGCCGACCACTGCCGG
>NZ_JBEXKC010000094.1:0-24350 GCF_040609475.1 Streptomyces sp. NPDC004667
GTCGAGTACCGCGAGTCCCTCAAGCCGCTGCTGGAGGGGCTTCCGCCGCGGGAGAAGCGGATCCTGCTGCTGCGGTTCTTCGGCAACATGACCCATCCTCGGTCAGGCTCTGCCACAGCAGCCGCCCGCCGCGCCGGTAGGTCCGCCGCAAGGAGGCGAGCGGCACCCCCTGTTCGGCGCGCAGGGCGCCGGTGGCGCGGGCGTGGGCCAGCTCGGCCGGCAGCCCCCGGGCACCGCGGACCAGGCCGTCGACGGCCTGGGTCAGGGTGAGGTGGATCCGCTCGCGCAGCTCGGCCCGCCCGAGCCGGGCGGCGTAGGCGGGATCCTCGGTCAGGGTCCGCTCGGCGAGCCGGTCCGCGGCGATCCCGATCCGGCGGTCCAGGTCCTCGCGTATCTCCTCGATGATCCGCTCCATGACGGGCAGGGTTGCACGGGCGGGGCCGCGGTGGGGAGGGCCCGGAGCGCGAAGGTCCGCTAGCGTGTGCTGAGCACTGCGTATGCAGTGCTTTGGGGAAGGCCCGTCCACACCCCGTCCACACGCCCTCCACACCCCAGGGATCCGCGCATGCGACAGAACCCGCAACGCCGAGCCGCCCTGCTCGACGCCGCCATCGAAGTCCTGGCGCGCGAGGGCTCCAGGGGGCTGACCCTGCGCGCCGTGGACGCCGAGGCCGCGGTACCGACCGGGACCACCTCCAACTACTTCGCCAACCGGGGCCAGCTGCTGGTGCAGATCCTCCACCGCACCCGCGAACGGCTCGCCCCCGAAGCCGCCGAACTCGCGGGCCCGCCGGACACGGAGGTACTGCTGCGCCGGCTCCTGGAACGGATGCGCCGCGAGCGCAGCATCCACATCGCCGTGCTGGAGCTGCGGCTGGAGGCCACCCGCAGGCCCGAACTCCAGGAGGAACTGGCGCGGTTCCTCGGCGCCGAACTGGAGGCCAACATCGCCGGGCACCTCGACGCGGGACTGCCGGGGGACCGGGAAGGCGTGCTGCTCCTCTACTTCGCGATGCTCGGCCTGCACCTGGACGACCTCACCCTGCCCACGCTCGCGGCCGCCCACCCGGTCGAGGCCCTCCTCGGGATCATGGTGGAACGTCTGCTCCCGCAGGGGCCGCCGACCCCCGCCGCCTGAGCGGGCGGGCCCCGTCCCCTCCCCGCCGGGCGGCCCGGCCGGACCACCGGGATCGCGCCGCCGACCCCGTACCACTTCCTGCGCCCGCCGGGCCGCGAGGGGTACGTTGAGGGGGGCCGGAGGGTCCCTCGGGACGGCCGTGGATCTGCCGCCGACGTCGTGATCCGATCCCGGAACGGCCCCCTGATCACACTCTTGATCAGAAACGAACACGATCCGGCCAAGCTGTCACGTGCTACCGCGCATGTTCCAGCGGAAAATGCCAGAACGCCTTTTCGCAGAGTGGAAGTTGAGTAAGTTCCCTTCTTGTCGCGCCGTAGGACCGTGCATTCAGCACGTGCGGCCGGGAGGGGAGCCCGCGTGCCCGGGATCGACGAATGCCTGCTCGAAGCCATGGCCCTGCCGGGTGCGCGCGGGGCCGCGCTGGTCGACTGGAGCAGCGGACTGGCCCTCGGCACAGCGGGGGAGTCGCCCGTCGGTGACCACGAGACCACCGCCGCCGAGACGGCGGAGCTGGCCCGGGCGGCGGCCGAGTACGAGTCGTTCGCCCCCGCGCCGGGCGAGCCGGGCGCGGTCGGCGGACCCGCGGCGGCGGGACCGCCCGTCGAGGACCTCATCGTCACCACACGCACCGGCTACCACGTGCTCCGCTTCGTCGAGACGAGCTTCGACAGCAGCGTCTTCCTCCACCTCTGGCTCGACCGGACCGACGGCAACCTCGCCCTCGCCCGCCTCAGACTCCGCGCGCTGGCCGAAGGGCTGGTGCTCAGATGACCACCGCCGTCTCCCCGCTGCTCACCCGGCTCGCCGCCGAACGCGCCACCGGCGCCCTGCTCCGCGACCGCGGGACCCTCTTCCTGGAGGACGGCCGCGTCGTCCATGCCGAGAGTCCCTCCACCCCCGGCCTCGACGTCCTGCTCACCACCGGCGGGGGCCTCGCCCCCGAGCGCTGGAAGGAGGCGGTGGACGAGGCCGGGGGCCGCCGTCAGGTCGCCCGCTTCCTCGTGGACAGCGGCGGCCTCGCGGACGGCGAGCTGGAGATCTGCCACCTCGCGGCGATCTTCGACGCCGCCTTCTTCGCGCTCTCCCCGGGCAGCGGCCCCTCCCGGTTCCGCCGCGGCGCCACCCACTGGATCGGCTCCGTCCGCTCGGTCCCGGCCGCGGCCGTCGAGCGCGAGACCCGACGCCGCCGCGAGCTGCTGGACGCGGTGTGGCCGTACCCGCTGCTCGACATATCCCCGGTGGTGCCCCGGCAGGCCGCGCCCGGGCAGACGGTCACCGCGCGGCAGCGGATCCTCCTGGGGCAGGCCGACGGCGTGCGCACCCCCGCTGACCTGGCCTGGGTACTGGGCCGGCCCGCCTTCCACACCCTGCTCGACGTACGAAGACTCGCGGCCGCCGGGCTCGTCGAGACTCCCCATACCCGGCCGGTCCCGCTGCCGGCCGCCCCACTGCCCGACTGGATCACCGAGGCCCAATCCCCGGACGTGGCTCTGCTCCGCCGGTTACGCGACGCACTGGAGGCAAGTCTGTGAGGCTCCCGCTGCGACCGGTTCTGCGAGCCGACCGTTCCGAGCGGAGGCCGCTCGAAGGGAGGAAGGCCGACATGAACACGGCGATGGTGCCGGCCGAGGCCGAAGCCGAGATACTCGCCGAGCTCCGGCGGCTGCGGGCCCGGGTTCCCCAGCTCACCGGAGCCCTGGCCGCGAGCGCCGACGGACTGGTGCTCGCCCAGGACAGCGCCGCCACCGAGGCCGAGTCCGTCGCCGCGCTGACCGCGGCCGCCCTGGGCGTCGCCCAGCGGCTCAGCGACTGCACCGGTCAGGGCGGCTTCCGCGAGCTCCTCGTGCGCGGGGAGAACGGGTACGTGGCCACCTACGCCGCCGGTGACACGGCCGTCCTGACCCTGATCGCGGAGCCGCGCGTCAACGTCGGCCGGCTCCACCTGGAAGCCCGCCGCTCCAGCCTGCGCATCACCGAGCTGATCGACCACAGCCTCGGCCGACGGGGCCCGGGAACGCCGCCGGCCCTCGGCCCCGCGGGTCCGTTCGCCTGACCTACTTCTCTCTTGGCAAACGACAGCACATCAGTACCACCCGTACAGCGAACAAGCGACAGCAGAAAGAGGAACCCCCATGGCCAACGTGGAAACCGCCCTCAAGGAAGCCACCACCACCATCGACGGGGCGCTCGGCGCCGCCCTCGTCGACTACGGCAGCGGCATGGCCCTCGGCACGATCGGAGGCAGCAAGGATCTGGACCTATCGGTCGCCGCCGCCGGCAACACGGACGTGGTCCGGGCGAAGGTCCGCACGATGGAGATGCTCGGTCTGCAGGACGAGATCGAGGACATCCTGATCACTCTCGGCAGCCAGTACCACCTGATCCGGCTGATGAAGGCGAGGGGCTCCAGCGGCTTCTTCCTCTACCTCGCCCTCGACCGGGGACGGGCCAATCTCGCGATGGCGCGGCACCAGCTGAGGAAGATCGAGGCCGAGCTGGAGATCTGAGGCACCCGAGGGGGCCGTGACGGCGCGGTGGCGGGCGGTCGAATTCTTTGCCGTCCGCCCCGGCGGCCCCACTGATATGTCCGGGATGGGCGGACTTTATCATCCTGTTACAGAGTAAGATGCTGTAATCAGCTGATCATTAACTCATCGACAAAGCAAAAAACGCTGGAGAACCCGCCACCCATGCCCCCGCGCCTGAGCATCGTCGTACCTGTCTACAACGTCGAGCTCTACCTCGACGAGTGCCTGGAGTCCCTCGCAGCCCAGACGTTCGACGACTTCGAGGTCGTGATCGTCGACGACGGGTCCACGGACGCGAGCGCCGTCATCGCGAAGAACTTCGCGGAGCGTGACCAACGGTTCCGGGTGGTCCTCCAGAAGAACGCGGGTCTCGGCGCCGCCCGGAACGTAGGCTTCCGGCACCTTGCCGAAGGCACCGAGTACGTGGCCTTCGTGGACAGCGACGACACCATGCCGCCGCAGGCCTACGAGAAGCTGATCGCGGCCCTCGACCAGACCGGCTCCGACTTCGCGGGCGGCAACGTCCGCCGCTTCCGCTCCGTCGGCATGCAGCAGTCCTGGGGCCACCGGATCGCATTCGCGAACACCCGGCTGAAGACCCACATCTCCAAGTTCCCGGCGCTGGTCACCGACCGCACCGCGTGGAACAAGGTCTACCGGCGCAGCTTCTGGGAAGAGCACGGCTTCGCGTACCCGGAGGGCATCCTCTACGAGGACGCCCCCGTCAGCATCCCCGCCCACTACTTCGCCAAGAGCGTCGACGTGATCGGCGACGTCGTCTACCACTGGCGGGTCCGCGAGACCGGCGAGCGCTCCATCACCCAGCGCGCCACCGACCCGGTCTCCCTCACCGACCGCGTGACCTCCGTCCGCCTGGTCCGCGAGGCCCTCCTCGGCAAGCAGGGCGAGAAGTACGCCCGCTACCTGCGCGACTACGACCGCAACGTGCTGAGCGAGGAACTCCCCCTCATCTACAAGTACGTCGGCGAAGCCGGTCCCGAGTTCCGCGCCGCCTTCGTCAAGGAGGTCGGCGGCCTCATCCGGGAGATCGGCACCGAGCCCTGGAACGACCTCACCGTCGCCGACCGGCTCAAGGCCTACCTGGCCCGCGAGGGCCGCGTCGAGGAGTTCATCGCCCTCGTCCAGCACCAGAAGGACTTCACCTACAGCGTCCCGGTGAAGGGACTGGCCCGCCCGCAGGCCGACTACCCCTTCCTCAAGGCGCCCGTCCCGGCCAAGCTGCTCACCCTCGGCCCGCGCGAGCGCCGCGTCGTGAGCCGGGTGGAGCAGGTCGCCTGGAGCGACGGCAAACTGCTGCTGCGCGGCTACGCCCTGCCCGGCCACATGGGAGCGGAGAGCCGCCTCGGCTCCCGCAAGATGCTGATCTTCCGCGAGAACGGCAAGCGCCGGCGCACCGTCGTCAACACCCGCACCGTCGCCTCCCCGATGGCCACCGTCAACAGCCCGCACCTCGCCCTGCGGCACGCGGACTGGGCGGGCTTCAGCGCCGTCGTCGACCCCACCGTCTTCCAGTCGGGCGGCAAGTGGCGCGAGGGCATATGGTCCACCTCCATCGCCGTCACCGGCGCCGGAGGCCTGCACCGCGCCCGTCTCAAGGGCGGCGAACACGACAGCGGACTCACCCCGCCCGCGTACTGGGCCACCCCCGACGTCCGCATCCTGCCGACCGTCTCCGGCGTCCTCACCGTCCAGGTCGAGATCGTCCGCGCCCGGGTCCTGGACGTCCGCGCCACCGGCGACGACGCCCTGGAACTGACCGGCGAACTCGCCGCCGAGGCCGGCCCCGACGCCACCCTGCAGGCCACGCAGGCCGGTACCACCCTCACCTTCCCGCTCACCACCTCCGCGGCCCGTCCCGGCGGCCGGATCCCCTTCACCGTCACCGTGCCGCTCGCCGCCCTGGGCGACGTACCCGACGGCGCGGGACCGGCCGGCGGATGGCGTCCCCGGCCGTGGAACCTCTCCGTGGTCCGCGCCGACGGAACCCGCCACCCCCTCGCCCACGACGAGCGCGGCGGCTTCACCGGCCTGGTCGCCCCGATCCCCGGCGACCCCACCGAGCGCACCGTCTTCGCCAAGCGCGGTATGAGCGGCCACCTGATCCTCTCCGTCCAGGCCGCCCCGCCGCTGGTCGACACGGTCACCGCCCAGGAGGGCGTCCTCACCCTCGGGGGCACCTTCCGCGCGCCCGCCAGCACCGCCGACGAACCGTACGAACTCGTCCTGCACAACCAGTACGGCATGGAGTTCAGCTACCCCGTCACCCGGGACGGCGACCGCTTCGAGGCCTCCTTCGAGCCCGTGCTCCCCGAGCCCTTCGCCGGCCGCACCAGCCTCCCGCAGGGCCGCTGGTGGCCCACGCTGCGCCCGGTGGACCGGGGCGGATCCACCGCCGGCCTGCTCGGCGTCGACCGCGGCGCGCCCGTCCAGCTCGTGCCCCCCGTCCTGACCTCCGGGCCGCACGCCCTCACCGTCCTCGGCCGCCGCATGCGCGTCGAAGCCCGCCTGCACGACCGGATGGCGCTGGTCTGCGACCCGGTCCTGAGCCCGCACGACCGCTCGCACTACGCCCAGCGCGTCGCCCGCGACGTGACCTACCCCGCGCAGCGCGCGCTGCCGGTCAAGGACATGGTCGTCTACGACACCTTCAAGGGGAACGGCGCCGGTGACTCGCCGCGCGCCGTCCACGAGGAGCTGCTGCGCCGCGGCGAGAAGCTCGAACACGTCTGGCTGGTGCGCGACGGCCGCGCCGAGGTCCCGCCGACCGCGCGCGCCGTCCAGTACGGCAGCATGGAGGCCTGGGACGTGCTGGCCCGCGCCCGCTACTACGTCGTCAACGACAGCGTTCCGCAGACCTTCTCCCGCCGCCCCGGCCAGACCGTCGTGCAGACCTGGCACGGGACGCCGCTGAAGCAGGTCGGCTACGACTTCACGCACGACTACTACACCAGCCCCGAGGTGCTGGAGGGGCTGCGGCACGACAGCGCCCAGTGGTCGCTGCTCGCCTCCCCCAGCTCGTACGCCACGCCCATCCTCAAGCGGGCCCTCGGCTACCAGGGCGAGGTCATCGAGGCCGGCAGCCCGCGCACCGACGCCCTGGTGCGCCCCGACGCGGCACGGATCGCCGAGGTCAGACGCAGACTCGGCCTGCCGGACGGCAAGAAGGTCGTCCTCTACCTGCCCACCTGGCGCGAGAACCGCCTCGGCTGGACCGGCGGGTACAAGCTCGACCTGAGGATCGACCTGGACGCGGCCCGCCGCGAGCTCGGCGAGGACCACGTCCTGCTGGTGCGCGGCCACCACAAGGTGGGCGAACAGGTCCGCGAGGGCGTGCGCGACGGTTTCGTCGTCGACGTCTCCCGCTGGCCCGACACCACCGACCTGCTGCTCGTCGCCGACGTGCTGATCTCGGACTACTCCTCCGCGCTCTTCGACTTCGCGCTGACCGACCGCCCGATCCTGCTGTTCACGTACGACCTGGAGCACTACCGCGACACGCTGCGCGGCTTCACCTTCGACCTGGAGGCCAAGGCCCCCGGTCCGCTCCTGGCGGACTCGCCGAGCCTGATCGCCGCCGTGCGCGACGCCGACGCGGTGGGCGCCGAGTACGCGGGGGCGCGTGCGGCGTTCCGCGCCGAGTTCTGCGACCTGGACGACGGCGACGCCACCGCGCGCGTCGTGGACCGGATGCTCGGGATGTAGCCCGCACGGGTGAAAGTGCGGACGGGTCCCGCGCCCACCGACGAGTTCGGGGCGCGGGACCCGTCTGTAGGTGGGGTACGGCAGCCGCCGCACCCCACCCCCTCGCAGGGAGGCAGTCATGGCCAGTACCGGTTTCACCACGTGCCTGTGGTTCGACGGCGACGCGGAGGCCGCCGCCGACCACTACCTGTCGGTCTTCAAGGACGGCCGGCGCGGCCGGACCGCCCGCTACAACGAGGCCGGGCCGGGCCGGCCCGGTGACGTGATGGTCGTCGAGTTCGAGATCAACGGCCAGAAGTTCATCGGCCTCAACGGCGGCCCCCAGTTCCCCTTCACCGAGGCCATCTCCTTCCAGATCCACTGCCGGGACGAGGCGGAGGCCGACTACTACTGGGACGCCCTGACGAAGGACGGCGGCGAGGAGGGGGCCTGCGGCTGGGTCAAGGACCGCTTCGGCGTGTCCTGGCAGGTCATCCCGCCCGGTGTCATCGACCTGGTGGCCGACCCGGACCCGGCCCGCGCGGCCCGCGCCACCGCCGTGATGATGAAGATGAAGAAACTCGACGCGAGCGCCATGCGCCGGGCCGCCGACGGGGGCTGAACTCCTGGCGGGCCGCCGGGGCGGCCGCCTCAGCCCGCCGCCTCAGCCCGCCGCGATGCGGGTCAGCAGGGCCGGGAGGGCGGTGCCGATCGGTTCCCGGACGATCTCGTCGGCCAGAGCGTCGTACGGGGTCTCCTCCGCGTTCACGATGATCAGACGGGCCCCCGCCTCCGCCGCCATCCCGGCCAGCGAGGCGGCGGGCTGGACCTGGAGGGTCGTACCGACGGCGATGAAGACCCGGCAGCCCTTGGCCACGGCCACGGCCTGCGCCAGGACCTCCGGATCGAGCCGTTCCCCGAACATCACGGTCGCCGTCTTCAGGATCCCGCCGCACGCCAGGCAGGCCGGATCCGGCTCCCCGGCGGAGACCCGGGCCAGCGCCTCCTCCAGCCCCGTCCGGGCACGGCAGCCGGTGCAGACCACCGACCGGGCCGACCCGTGCAGCTCGAACACCTTGCGCGCCGGCATTCCGGCGAGCTGGTGCAGCCCGTCCACGTTCTGCGTGACCACCCGCACCGGGGTGCCGCCGCGTTCCAGCTCGGCGACGGCCAGGTGCGCGGCGTTGGGCCGGGGCGCGGCGGCCCAGATCTCGGCGCGCATCAGCCAGGAGCGCCGGCGGATCTCCGGATCGGCCATGTAGTACTCGTAGGTCACGAGCTTCTCGGCGTCGGGCTCACGCCTCCACAGACCCTGCGGCCCCCGATAGTCCGGGATCCCGGAATCGGTGGACATCCCTGCCCCACTGAACACTGCGACGAGCGGCTTCCCCATGCGCCGACCCTACGCGGGCACCGTCGCGGCCCGCGACCGCATTTGTCCGCGAGCGGGCCGGTCCCCGGCCGGCGCCGGACGGGATCCTGACGGCCGGTCAGGCCCTGCTGCGGCGCCCCCCGCGGTCTGGTACAACACCGGACATGACGGGATTCGAGATCGGCGGCGCGAGCGCCGCCGACATGGAACTGCTGCGCGGCTGGGCCGAGGCGGAAGGCTGGAACCCGGGCGACAGCGACCGTTTCGCCTTCGCGGTGGCCGATCCGGAGGGCTTCCTCATCGGACGCCTCGACGGGGATCCGGTGGCCTGCGTCTCCGCCGTGCGCTACGGCACCTCGCACGGGTTCATCGGCTTCTACATCGTCCGCCCCGACCTGCGCGGCCGGGGGTACGGCCTGCGGGTGTGGAACGCGGCGACGGAGCGGCTGGCCGGTCGGCTCACCGGCCTCGACGGGGTGGTGGAGCAGCAGGCCAACTACCGCAAGTCCGGGTTCCGTTCCGCCTGGACGAACATCCGCTTCGAGGGGGTCCCGGACGCCGGCGGGGAGGACGGCTCCGTGCGGACCGTCGACGCGGCCTCGCTGCCGTTCGACGTGCTCGCCGCCTACGACCGCCGGTTCTTCCCGGCGCCCCGGGACGCGTTCCTCTCCGCCTGGACCGCCCTGCCCGGCCGGACCGCCCTCGCGGCCGTCCGTGACGGGCGGATCGAGGGCCTCGGCGTGGTCCGGCCGTGCGGGGCGGCCTCTCGGATCGGTCCGCTCTACGCGGCCACCCCGGAGGTGGCCGCCGCCCTGGTGCGGGGGCTCGCCGGGTACGCCCCCGGAGGGGAGGTCGCGGTGGACGCGCCCGACGTGAACCCCGCCGCGGCCACCCTGCTGGCCGGGCTCGGGCTGCTCCCGTCGTTCGAGACGGCCCGTATGTACACCGGCCCGGCGCCCGATGTGGAGACGGCCGGACTGTACGGGGTCACCAGTCTCGAACTGGGCTGAGGGCCGGGCCGCCGCGGCGCGGGGCCGGACGGCGGTCGCACGGCGCCGCCCGGCGCACCGGGGGGAGGGGGCCCGGCCGGGACCCGGGGCTCAGATGCCGAACAGCACTCCGGTGCTGGCGTGCAGGCCGCACGGGTTGGCGAAGGTGTACGTGTAGCTCAGCCGGCGCCCCTGCCACACGCCGTCGGCGGTGACGGTCACCGGGTCCCACTCCCTGGTGCACCTGACGTTGGCCCGGGGCGCGGTGAGGGCGTCCAGGGCGGGGCCGTTCGCCTTCAGCTCGGAGCAGGCGGCGGCGGGGGCGGGGTGGGTGCCGCCCGGCCGGGGCGCGCACACCAGCGTCACCGCGCGCAGCACCGTACCGCGGGCGGCGTCCGGTCCGGCCGTCACGCTGACCACGAGCGCGGACGGCGCGTACATGCTCTGCGCACCGGACGGAGCCGCGTCGGCGGCTCCGGTGCCGGCCAGCGCGGTGAGGGCGGTGAGCGCCATTGCTCCGGAAGCCAGTCCCAGGCTCCTGGTGATGGACCGCATTTCGAACACTCCTCGGCTCGGTGTTTCGGATAACGGACGGGAGTCTTGCCGATCCGGAGCGTGAACGCCCGTTCGTACCGCAGTTTCTCGTCACCGATCGTGAGCGCATGTGTGCAGTCCGCAGCGACGGCACCCATCGTGACCTGTGGGGGAGCGGACCGCCGAATCGGCTGAACACACCCCCCGGAAAGGGGTTGGCAGGGCGCTCGCGGAGCGTGGGCCGGTCAGCGGGTGGCCCCCGTGCGGGGGGCGTAGAGGTCCAGCAGCCGGGTCCGGGTCTGGTGGAGACGTACCGCGAGGACCCGTCCGACCCAGTGCCCGACGGCCGAGCCGAAGGCCGGGTCGGCGTCCATGAGCAGCCGCACGGTCTCGCCGTCGAACTCGTAGGCGCGTACCGGGGTCATCGCCTCGGCGCTCAGCTGCCACACGTACGGGGGGAACAGCCAGGACCAGCCCACGAGCTCCCCGGGGCCCAGGCTCTCGACGGGAGCCGGCCGGCCGCGGCCGGGCAGGGGGATCTCCAGGGTCACCGTGCCCGAGCGGACGATCCAGAAGGACCGCGCCGGGACGCCCTCGTCGAAGAGCCGCGCGCCCTCGGGGAAATTGACCTCGCGCGCGTGGGACATCAGCCGCCCGCGGTGCTCGGCGGACAGGACGGCGGCGATGCGGATGGGGGAAGGTGTGCTCACGACAGCCTCCGATCACGACCCCCCGCAACCTGCTGGTCTCCCCAGTGTCGCCGACCCCGGCCCGGATCACGGCATGCCGCGGCCCGGTGCCGCGGCGGCCGGTACGGTCGGTCGCCCTCCACCCACCCGAGGTGGCGGACCCCTGTCCCGAGCGTCGCCCACGACCCGCCGGAGGAAACCCTTCCGGTGGAGTCCGGCGGCTATTCCTCGGCGTTGGCCTCCAGACAGGCCAGCTCCATCGCGTCGAGCACCGCCTCGTGGCTGCGCCGGCTCAGCTCCGCGACGTTCTCGATCTGCGCGGTCGCCCAGGCGGCCAGCGTCATCACCAGCACGCGCAGCCCGTCGGTGCCGTGCTCGGCGAGGATCGCGTCCGCGACGACCATGGCCTCCTCCGGTACCTGCTCCGGGGGCTCCAGCCCGGCGAGCCCGCGCAGCATCGCGAGGGTGCGGCGGGAGATCTCCGGCGTCATCCTCGCCAGCCGCATGTCTTCTTCGTCGTCCATCAGCCCCACCCTCCGGTACGCGCGCCCGTCCCCTGGGTGCACCGTAGGGGGAGGCGGGCCCGCGCGGGGCGGTTTTGCCGGGCCGGGCCCGTGGGGAGGGGTGGCGCGCACCCGCCCGGGTTGACGGCTCGCGGGCCCCGGAGCAGGCCGCCGAAGCCTTCCCTGTGAGGCGACCGGCCGGTAACTTGTGCGCCGCAGCCGCCCGGAACCGGGGCGGCCGGAGCCGGCGGGAGCCGACATGAAGAGCCTTCTACGGGTGGTGCTGAGCGTGCTGCTCCTGGCGGGCGGGGCCCTTCCCGCCGTCGCCGCCCCCGCGCCCCCGTCCGAGCCGTCGGCCGCGCCCCCCGCGGCCGCCGACGCCGCCTGGACGCCCCCGCTCTCCACCCGGGGCCGCTACATAGTGGACGCCCGGGGCGAGCGCTTCCGCCTGCGCTCGGGCAACTGGGACGGTGCCCAGGGCTCCTGGAACGGCTCCGGCGACCGGAACGACCCGGCCACCCACCACGCGGGCCAGGACTCGCACGGCATACCGCTCGGCCTGGACCGGGTCGCGCTGCCCGCCCTGCTCGCCGACTTCCGCGCGCTCGGGCTCAACAGCGTCCGGCTGCCCTTCTCCAACGAGATGCTGCACACGGCCGCCCCCGTCCCGGACTCCGCCGTGGCCGCCAACCCGGCCCTGCGCGGCCGCACCCCGCTCCAGGTCTACGACGCCGTCGTGAGCGCCCTCACCGAGGCCGGGTTCGCCGTCATCCTGAACAACCACACCGGCACCACCCGCTGGTGCTGCGGCCTCGACGGCAACGAGCGGTGGAACAGCGGCCGTTCCACCGCCCAATGGGCCGACGACTGGGTCTTCCTGGCCCGCCGCTACCGCGACAACCCGCGCGTGGTCGGCGCCGACCTCTACAACGAGGTCCGCCGCGACACCTGGGACGACCCCAACTGGGGCCTGGGCGACTCCCACGACTGGCAGGCCGCCTCGCAGGAGGCCGCCGACCGGATCCTGACCGAGGCCAACCCGAACCTGCTCATCGTCATCGAGGGCATCAACTGGACCGGCATCCCCCTCGACGGCTTCGCGCACGGCCGGCCCACCCTCACGCCCGTCCGCACCCTCTCCCACACCCTCGTGGTCTCCGACAAGCTGGTGTACTCCGCCCACTTCTACGGGTACACCGGCCCGCACCACAGCGGCGCGACGGGCCTCGGCGAGACCCACGACGCCCGCTACCAGGACATGACCCCCGCCCAACTCCGGCAGACCCTCTACGACCAGGCCTTCTTCGTCTCCGCCGAGACGGGCACCCACTTCACCGCCCCCGTGTGGATCAGCGAGTTCGGAATCGGCGCGGACGAGACCGGAGCCGCCCCGCGCGCCTGGTTCCAGAACTTCACCGGCGAACTCGCCGCCTCCGACGCCGACTTCGCCTACTGGCCCCTCGTCGGCTGGAGCACCACCGCTCAGGGTGCCCCGGGCGGCGACAGCTGGGCGATGCTCCGCTACGACGCCGCCGGCCGCCGCACCGGGGTCCTCGACGCCGCCGACTGGCGCACCGCCCCCTGGACGGCCCTCGCCACCGCCCCCGGCCGCACCGGGCCGGTCCCCGCCGCCCCCGCCTGGTACCAGCTGGACACCTCCCACCGCGACCACGTCGCCTCGCTGCGCACCCGCGCCGCCGGGGACTGGGACGTCGGCGCCCGCAAGGCGGTCTGCCCCGACGGCGCCCGCCTGGCGGGCCTGAGCCACACGGGCGGGTACGGCCTGTGCTCCACCTCGGACCTGCGCGCCGCGTCCGGCGGCCAGACGGTGGTCCGTGACGAGACGTACGTCCCGGCGGGCGGCGACTGGGCCGGCGGCTACACCAAGTTCCAGTGCCCGGCCGGGCAGTTCCTCATCGGGTACAGCGAGCGGGGCGAGCGGGTCTCGGCGGCCCTGTGCGCCCCGGCCCGCACCGCGCTGCCGACGGCCGGCGGGCGCACCGTCTGGTTCGACCGCGGGGACAACCGGCCGGCCGGCGCGGGCGGCGGCGACTTCGCCTCCGGACACTACAAGGGGCAGTGCCTGGCGACCGAGTACGCGGCGGGCATCGCCTTCACCACGCGCGTCGGCTCCCGCCCTTCCCCGGCGGCCCTCCTGTGCCGGGCCCTCCCGGCCGCCTGACCGCACCCCGTCCGGGGGCCCCGGCCCCCGGACGGCACCGCCGCGCGGTCACACCCGCCCCAGCAGGCCGGGCAGTTCGCGCATGTCGGTGAAGACCGTCGTGCCCGGTCCCGCCAGGGCCTCGGCGGGGGTCAGGCCGCCCGCGTAGCCCAGGGAGCGCATGCCGGCCGCGCGGGCCGCCTCGACGCCCGGCCGGCTGTCCTCGACGACGACGCAGGCCGACGGGTCCACCCCCATGCGGGCGGCGGCGTGCAGGAACAGGTCCGGGGCCGGCTTGCCGAGCGGCACCTCGGTGGCGCTGTGGATGCGGCCCGCGAAACGGTCGTAGAGGCCGGTGCGGCCCAGGGTGTGCCGCATCTTCTCGTGGGAGCCGCTGGAGGCGACGCAGGTCCGCAGGGTGATCCGGTCGAGCGCCTCGGGCAGGCCGTCGACCGGGGTGAGGCCCGCGTCCACGGCCTCGGCGTGCATGCGGGCGAAGGAGTCGTCCCACTCGCGGGCCGTCGCGTCCCCGAGCCGGGCGGCCACCTGTTCGCGTACGGAGGCGCTGGAGCGGCCTATGAAGCGGCGCACCACCTCGTCCTCGGTGAGCGGCCAGCCGAGCCGCTCACCGAGGGCCACCTGTACGCGGGCGGCGATGCGCTCGCTGTCGACGAGCACCCCGTCGCAGTCGAAGATCACCAGCTGGACGGGTCCGTTCGCGAAGATCATGCGGGAAGGCTAGGCCACGCACGGTGCGCTCAGGTACCGGCCTTGCACTTGAGCTTGAAGGACGCCGAGTCCGACGCCTTGCCGGCGGTGAGCTGGGCGAAGACCTGGGGCGGGGTCGTCGACGGAGCGGAGCGGGCGGTGGACTTCACGGTGAAGGGGGCCGCCGCGGTGTCCGGGGCGGTGAACTTGACCGTCGGTGAACTCGACTTGTTGCTGCCCGTCCAGGAGACCTCGACGTCACCGGTGCCGGTACCCGAGATCTTGCCCGTGAAGGTGACGTTCTGGGCCACCGAGCAGTCCACCTCGGGACTGGTCGCCGGAGCCGACACGTCCACGTCCGTGATGTGCACCGCCGTGGTGGTCGTCCGTGCCGGCTTGGTGCAGGTGATGGTCTTCTTGCCCTGGTTGTTCCCCTGGACCGTCGCGTTGTACGTGCCCTTCTTGACGTCCTCGTTCGTGGCGGCACCCTGCCCGTCGGTGGTGAGGGTGAACTTCTCCGGGCCGGTGACCCTGACGCTCTGGTTGGCCCTGAAGCCGGTCAGCGTGAGGTCGAACTCCTGGGGATTGGTGTTGGGAGCCGCCACCAGCGCGCAGGTCGCCTGGGGGACCGCAGCGGGCGCCGACGCCGACGCCGCACGGGCCATCGTGGACGGCATGGCGACGGCGGACACCAGGAGCGGGGTGAGCAGTGCGTAGCGAGCGTGCCGATTCATGCGTTCCCTCCTCGGCTGGGAAAGCATCGGGTCGATGAGCGGACGCCTCGGCGGCGCGCTCGGTCGGCGCGGCCGTGTGTCGGGCCTCGCGGGGGATCCGTGTCCTCCTACGGGCGGTCCCGGGGCCTGGACGTCCTGTTTCACCCTATCCCGGAGGCCGGGCCGCAGCACCCCGAGCGGCCCGGCCCCCCGTTCGGTTCGGCATCCGATGGGTCAAGTCGGATGACCGGTACGCCGATTCGTCCTAGGGTGCGCCCGTACGCACGGCCGTCGCCCGTCCGCCGGGACCGGCCGTACGTCGGTGTGCCGCGCCTCCCGCGCGGCGCACGCGCAGCGCAGTACCCACGCACACCGATCTGGGGGGTCCATGCGTAGATCCAGAGGGCTGGCATCCGCTCTCGCCCTGTCCCTGGCCGGCTCCGGCGCGGCCGTAGGCCTCGGCCTCGTCCCGCGGGCGGCGGCCGTCACCCCGCCCGTCGCCTTCACCGCCGATCCGCTGCCCACCTGGCAGCCCAACGGGGTCGTCTGGGCCCTGGCCGAGGCCGGCGGCACGGTCTTCGCCGGCGGCACCTTCTCCACCGTGCGCCCGCCCGCGGGCGGCGGGGGCGCCGAGCGGTCGGCGGTGAACTTCGCGGCCTTCGACGCCGCGACCGGCGCCCCCGGCTCCTGCGAGCTGTCGTTCACCATCGGCAGCGGCACCGCCACCGTCCGCGCGCTCACCCTCTCCCCGGACAAGAAGACGCTCTACGCGGGCGGCTACTTCGGCGCGGTCAACGGCACCCCGGTCTCCAGCATGGCCGCCATCGACGTGGCGACCTGCACCGTGAACCAGTCCTTCCGCCCGGCCTTCGCGGCCACCGTCCGCGCCATCGCCGTCACCGACGACACCGTGTACGCGGGCGGCGACTTCCTCACCGTCGCCGGTCAGCCCCGCCAGCGCTTCGCGGCGGTCGGCGCGGCCGACGGAGCGTTGCGCCCCTTCAGGGCCGACGCCGACGACCCGGGCCGCGCCGTGGAGGTCACCCCGGACGGCAGAAACGTTTTGCTCGGTGGGGACTTCTTCACCGTCAACGGGATGAACACCCACGCCCTGGCCGTCGTCGACGCCACCAGCGGAGCCCTCGCCAAGACCTACCCGGGCTTCATCGAGACCAACTCCGTGGTCAAGGACATCGCCACCGACGCCACCGGCTTCTACACCGCCAACGAAGGCACCGGCGGCGGCGTCTTCGACGGCCGCATCGCCCTGAACCTGTCCGACTTCAACCAGCGCTGGCGCGACACCTGCCTGGGCGCCACCCAGGCCGTGCTGCCCTACCGGGGCGTGCTCTACAGCGCCTCGCACGCGCACGACTGCTCCAGCGTCGGGGAGTACCCCGACGGCCAGCGCCACCACCTCCTCGCCCAGCCGACCACCAGCGTCGGCAAGCTGGGCTGGGCACCCGACACCAACGACGGCATCGGCGAGGGCATCGGCCCGCGCGTGATGACCGTCGGCGCGAAGGCCGCCACGCCCTACCTCTGGGTCGGCGGCGAGTTCACCACCGTCAACGGCGCGGCGCAGCAGAGCCTGACGCACTTCTCCTCCACCGACGACACGGGCGCGCCCACCACCCCCGTGGCGAGCGCGGCGGCCTTCCGGCCCGGCGAGGTCCAGGTGCGCTGGCGCACCAGCCTCGACCTGGACGACAGCGCCCTGACGTACCGGATCTACCGCAACGGCGCGGCCACCCCGATCGGCACCGTCACCGCGGACTCGCTGTTCTTCAAGCGCCCGCAGGCCTCCTGGACCGACACCACCGCCCAGGCCGGCCAGTCCTACGCCTACCGGGTCACGGCGACGGACGCCGCGGGGAACGTCAGCGCCCCCTCGGGCACCGCGAGCGTGACCGTCCCGACGTCGGCGGACGCGTACCCGAGCCAGGTCCGCGCGGACGGCGCCCAGCTCTACTGGCGCTACGACGAATCGTCCCTGCCGTACGTCGCGGACTCCTCCGACGGCAACCAGGCGGGCGTGCACCAGAACGCCCCGGCACTGCGCCAGTCCCCGGGGGCGGTCGGCGGCGCGAGCACGGCGATCGGCTTCAACGGCACGAACGCCCATGTCTACGGGGACCGCCGGCAGAGCGTCGGCAGCACCTACAGCATCGAGACCTGGTTCAGGACGGGCACCACCCAGGGCGGGAAACTGGTCGGCTTCGGCAACCAGCAGATCAACGGCAGCAGTCAGTACGACAAGCACGTCTACATGACCGATGACGGGCGGCTGGTCTACGGCGTCTACACCGGCGCCACCCGCACCATCACCACCGCCGCCTCCTACAACGACGACAAGTGGCACCACGTCGTCGCCACCCAGGGCCCCGGCGGGATGACCCTGTACGTGGACGGCGCGCAGAAGGGCACGCTGAACGTCACCACGCACGAGAACTTCACCGGCTACTGGCGGGTCGGCTTCGACGGCCTCGGCGGCTGGCCGGACCGCCCCACGAGCGAGCACTTCGCGGGTCTGATCGACGAGACCGCCGTCTACCCGGGCGTCCTGAGCGCGGCACAGGTGCAGAACCACTACGCCCTCGCCTCCGCCCCGGCCGACACGGTCGTCCAGGTCACCGCTTCCGAGGACACGTACGCCAACGCGGGCGCCCCGGACGGCAATTACGGCACCTCCGGTTCCCTGGCGGTGCGCGGGACCTCCCTGTACGCGAGCTACCTGCGCTTCGGCCTGCCCGCCGCCCCCGCCGGGACGGTGCTCAAGTCGGCCGCGCTGAGCGTGAAGACGAGCACCATGGCGGGTGCCGGGACCACGGACACCGTCTCGGTGGTCCCGGTGACCGGAGCGTGGTCGGAGGCCGGGACCACGTACAACAACCGCCCGGGCCTGGGCGCCACGGCGCTCGGCGCCTTCCCCGGAGTCCCCGACGGGTCGGCGGTCCACACCGCCGGACTGGACACGGCGGCCGTCGCGGGCGCGCTCGGCGGCTCCTACGGCCTGGCGCTCACCAGCGCCGGGACGGACGCGCTGTGGCTGTGGTCCTCGGAAGCCGCCGCGAACGAGGGGACGCCGCGGCTGACGCTGACCTTCGGCGCGCCGTAGCACCGGTACGGTCGCGACGGCAGGGGGCGCGGACCCGTCGGGGTCCGCGCCCCTCCGCGTGTGCCCCCTCGCGCCGGCGGCCGGTGACCGGGCGGAGGCGGGTCCCCTTGCCCGGGTTCCCTTGCCGTCACCCCGGAGCGCGGCGGGGACCTCTCCGCGGCCGCCTGCTTCTCCGGCGGCGCCTTCACCCCTCCGCGAGGCCGTCACCGCGCCGCGCGGGGCCGCCTCCAGGTCGACTTCCGCCGCCGTCCGGGGGCCGGTGCGCGGGCTCCACCTCCAGGAAGCGCCGGCCCCGCGGGCCCCGGTACAGCAGGCATTCCCAGCCGTGTCGTTCCAGCTCCGCCGCGCAGGCCGTCAGCCGCTCCCGCTCCTCCTGCGCCGCCCCGCCCCCGGGCGGCCCGGGCCAGCTCACCTCGGCCCGGCCCGGGCCGTCCGCGGCCGGCGCCACCCGGTAGCCCGACCGGCAGCGCCGCCCCCCGGTGTCCACCGCCGACGGCGGGAACCCGGCCGCCTCCAGCACCAGCGCCACCGCGCGCGGCATCAGCCGCAGCTCCCACGGCGCGGGCACGTCCTCCCGGCCGACGAGCAGGCGCCGGATCCGCAGCAGCCCCTCGTACGCGGTGCGCAGCTCCGCCGCCCGCGCCGGGCCGCCCTCGGCCTCCGGGCCGTCGCCGCTCGCGGGCTCGAAGCCCCGCTCCCGCTCCGCGTCCGGCACCCCGCACCACCCCTTTCTGAGTACATGGTGCGGAACGGCCTGAGTATGCGCACCGATTCCCCGCCGCGACGCCGCTGCTGGAATGACGGCATGACATCGGCGACCGCCCCCGACCCCGACCCCGCCCCCGCGACCCACCCCCGCCTGCGGCAGGTGGGCGCGGCGGGCTCCGCGCTGGCCGTGGCCCTGGTGCCGCTCGTCGTGGGCGTGCTCGTGGCCAAGGGGATGGCCGCCGACCCGCACGCCCCGGTCAACGCCCTGATCAGCGGAGGCGGCCGGCGCGCCGGGCTGCCGGGCGCCGAATGGCGCCGCCGCGGCCACGACACGGTGCGACGGCTGCGGACCGTCCGCCGGGAAACGGCCCGCCGCTGCGCCGAAGCCCGTGGCCGGCGCCGCCCGGCAGCCTGAGCGGTGGCGGACGCCGACGCCGACGCCGGCGGGGTCAGGCGGCCGGGCCGATCCGGTCGCCGGTCACCGCGCGGAGCGCGGCCGCCAGCCGGTCGCGGGCCTCGGTCTGGGCCGCGATGCGCCGCTCGAGGACGGCGAGACGGTCCAGCGCCACCCGCAGGCCCTTGTCCGAGGGCGGCGCGGCTGCCACGTCCCCGTCGAGGCAGGGCAGGAACACGCGTACGTCGTCCAGCGTGAGCCCGGCGGCCAGCAGGCGGCGGATGTTGCGGACCCGCACCACGGCCCGCTCGTCGTAGACGCGGTAGCCGTTGGGGGCCCGCTCGGAGGCGATCAGCCCGGCCTGCTCGTAGTGCCGCAGCGCGCGGGCGGTCGTCCCGGTCGCCCCCGCCAGCTCGCCGATCCGCACGTCCCCCGCCCTCCGCGCCGCTTCCCTCACGCCACCACCGCACCGCCGTCGACCGGGAGCACCACTCCGGTGACGAACGACGCCGCCGGTGCGGCGAGTTGGGTGATGGCCCAGGCTACCTCCCCGGGACGGCCGATCCGGCCCAGCGGGGTGTGCGCCAGCTGCCACTCCCGCACCGCGGCCCTGCGCTCCGGTGTCAGCCCCTGGTGCTCGCCGATGGGGGTGTCGATCGCGCCCGGGGCGACCGCCACCACCCGGATCCCGCGCGGTGCCAGCTCCACCGCCCAACTGCGGGTGAGCAGTTCCAGGGCGGTCTTGGTCGCAGCGTAGACCGAGTTGCCGGGCCAGGCCCGCTGTCCCACCGACGTGCTGACGTTGACGATCACCCCGCCCGACGCCTCCAGCAACGGCAGCACGGCCTGCGTCAGCAGGACGGGGGCGACGAGGTTGGTCGAGAGCTGCGCGGTGATCAGCTCAGGTGTCAGCGTGCCGAGGGCCCCGCCGCGTACGATGCCGGCGTTGTTGACCAGCACGTCGAGGCGGCCGTAGCGGCCGGACACGGCCCGCGCGAGCCGTTCGGGCGCGTCCCCGTCGGTGATGTCGAGGGGCAGCGCGGTGATCCGGTCGTGCCCGGCCGCGGTCTCCCGGAGCGGTTCGGCCCGCCGTCCGACGGCCACGACGCGGGCGCCCGCGGCGGCGAAGGCGCGGGCCGTGGCCCGGCCTATGCCGCTGCCGGCCCCCGTGACGGCGACGACCCTTCCGGAGGGGTCCTCGGGGCGGTGCGCGCCGACCGTGCCCTGGCCGGCGCCGACCGTGCTGGTGCTGCTCGTGCTGTTCATGCCGGTCATCGTGCGACCCTGCCGCCTGCGGCAAGGTCAACCCGGCCCCGCCCGCGGGTCAGGGCAGCAGCGGCTCCTGGAGTTCGGTGACCCACCGGTCCCGGTCCTCGGGGCAGTCCAGGTTCAGCTCGCGCGCGTATCCGGACGAGCGGTGGCCGTTCGCGTCGATCCACCGGGCCAGGGCCTGCGCCGTCGGCAGCACGCCTTCCATCGAGCCGCGGTGCACCACGGTCGCCGCCCGCTCGACCCCGGGCAGTTCGACGATCCGCACCCCGCCGCCCAGGTCCTCGGCACGGACGGCCGCGGCGACCGGGAGCCCGGCGTGCACCAGCACGGATCCCGGCTCGCCGCCGGGAGCGGGCTCGTAGTGGGCCAGGCCCGGACCCGTCGGGACCACCCCGGCGCGCTCGATCCGGGAGCACAGGTCCTCGTACAACGGGCCGATGACCGGCCCGATGTCCTGCGGGGCGTAGCTGGCGGCGACCCCGGTCAGTTCCGCCAGGCGGACCGGCGGCAGGCTCTTCACGACGATCTCTTCGGTGGGCATGGTTCCCTCGTTCTCGATGGACCGGAGCCTCGTCTCGACCTGCGCGAGCCGGGCGGCTGCCTCGGCCGCGGCGCTCTCCAGCTCCGCGCGGCGCAGCCGCAGCATCCCGCGCAGCTCCTCCGCGCCCACCTTCGCGTCGAGGATCGTCCCCACCTGTTCCAGGCTGAAGCCGAGCTCCTTGAGCGCGATGACGCGGTTGAGGCGGGCGAGCTGCCCGGCCTCGTAGGACCGGTAGCCGGTCACGGGGTCGACACGTGCGGGACGCAGCAGTCCGAGGGCGTCGTAGTGACGCAACATACGGACCGACACCCGGCCGTGCTTGGCGAAATCTCCGATGCTGAACATGACGTGCTCCAGTGGACGGCCTGACACGGTGTGAGGGTCAAGTCTCCCCGGGGAGCCCGGGTGAACCCCCTGGTGGGGGCCCGTCCGCGGGAGGCGGGTCCGCGTCAGCGCCCGTACTGGCGCACGCACAGGTCGACGACCGACGGCGGGAGCGAGCCCTCCGCCGCGGCGCACAGCTCCTCCCCGCGCGGCGTCCGCGGCGCCGCCGGCCGGGGCACGTGCGGCGGCGCGGGCCCCAGCGGCCGTACGTGCCGGGGTGCCGCCGGCTTCACGGGCCGCTCGGCGGGCCGGTGGACCGTGCGCGGGGGCTCGGGCTCCGGCCCGGCCGGGGAGGGCGTCGGATCCGCCTCGGGGATCTCGCCCAGCGGCAACGGCAGGGACCCGCCCGGAGGCACTTCGGCGGCCCGGCGGGCGGGGGAGCCGACGGGTCCCCGGGCCGCGTCGGGGGCGTCGACGGGCGGGACGGAGCCGCGCGCCGGGCCGGGACCGCCGGACTCCGGGGTCACGCCGACGCACCCGGCGCTCGCGAGGAGTGCCAGGAGGGAGAGGGGCAGGGCGGCCCGGCGTAACTGCATCCGACCACCATGCCGTAGTCCGGGGCGGCCCGGTTCCACGGCTCACGCGTCCGGGTGAAACCACCCGGGGGCGCGGGCACCGGAGCGGGCGGGCCACCCCGTTGCCGAATCGATTCTTCATGGGGAGGCCGCACCCGGCGCGGACGGTCGCAGAATGGGGCACGAACGCGATCGGCACGGCACGGCAGTGCGGGCGGCGGGGGAGGCGCGACCCCCGGAGCCTGGTGCCGCCGTGCCCCGTTCACCCGTCCGCCCGCCTTCTGCCGTACGGAGTGCCGAGCATGACCGAACCCGCCGCGTCCAGTGTTCCCGAGCCGGGCCGAGAGCCCGGCCCCGCATCCGAGCCCCGCAGGGGATGGGCGGCCGTGTCGGCCGTCTCCCTGGGGATCTTCTGCCTGATCACCTCCGAGCTGCTGCCCATCGGACTGCTCACCCCGGTCGGCGCCGCCCTCGGCGTCTCCGAGGGAACGGCGGGCCTCATGGTCACCGTCCCCGGGGTCGTCGCGGGCTTCTGCGCGCCCCTCGTGGCCGTCGGGGCGGCCCGCCTCGACCGGCGCCACGTGCTGTGCGTCCTGGTCGCGCTGATGGCCGTCGCCAACCTCGTCGCCGCCCTCGCCCCGGACTTCGCCGTGGTGCTGGCCTCCCGCCTGCTCGTCGGCGTCGCCGTCGGCGGGTTCTGGGCCATCGCGGGCGGTCTCGCGGTCCGGCTGGTGCCCGCGCACCACGTCCCCCGGGCCACGGCCCTGATCTTCGGCGGAGTTCCCACCGCCTCGGTGCTCGGCGTTCCCGCCGGGACCCTGCTCGGCGAACTCGGCGGCTGGCGGGCCGCCTTCGCGGCGGTCGGTGTCCTCGGAGCCGTCACCGCGACTGCCCTGCTCCTGCTGTTGCCGCCCCTGCCCGCCGCCCGCCGCGTCACCGCGCGCGAACTGCCCGTCCTGCTGCGCCGCGACCGGGAGGTCCGGGCCGGGGTGATCGTCACCTTCCTGGTGGTGACCGGCCAGTTCGCCGCGTACACCTTCGTCCGCCCCGTCCTGCGGGAGGTCTCGGGCATCGACGCCTCCTACGTCAGCACCCTGCTGCTCGGCTACGGCCTCGCGGGGGTCGCGGGCAACTTCCTGGCCGGCCCGCGTGACGCCCGTCGTACGCTGCTGGCCGTCAGCGCCACCCTGGGGGCGGTACTGACGCTGATCGCCCTGCTGCCGGGGGCCGTCGCCGGGACCGGGCTGCTGCTGCTGTGGGGGCTGGCGTACGGCGGGGTGTCGGTCAGCCTGCAGGGCTGGATGCTCAAGGCGGCGCCGCATGCTGCCGAGGCCGCGTCCGCCCTGATGGTGGCCATGTTCAACTTCGCGATCGCGGCGGGCGCGCTCGTCGGCGGGCTCGCCGTGGACGGGATCGCCGTGCCGGCCGCCCCGTTGGGCGGAGCCGCCCTGATGGCGGCGGCCGCGGGGACGGTGGCGTTCTCGCTCCGCCGGGGACGGGACGGCCGCCGGGGGCCCGGCCCGGACGCCGGCGTGCCGGAGGGCGCGGACAACCGGACGGCGGAACCGGGGAGTCGGGCCCGTCCCGCGCACAAGGGAAGGATGGGGCGGATCGGACATCCGGCTTGACCGGAGCACCCCCGGACGGAAAGAGTCCGCTCAAGAGGCACCACATGAGCCGCACTTCGGAGATACCTGGAATGTCGATGTCCGTCCGCTCCACGCCCCCGCCGGCCGCCCCCGGCGGTTCGCCCGCCCGGGGCGCGGTGGCCGACGGGTCCGGCACTCCGGGCGCGGGTACCGCGCCGACCTGCGCGGACACGACGGTCCCGCACCCGTTCGGCGGCGCCACCGCGCCTGCCGCGGGAGCGGGAACGGCCCCGGCCGCCCGGCGGCGCGGGGCCTGACCGGCGGGACGGGGGCCGGTACCGCACCGCCGCACCGGCCCCCGACCGTGCCGGGAGACGATCGTGTCCCCACACCCCGACGAGAGGGCGCCCGAGTCCGCCGACCGCCGACTCGCCCGCCCCTACGCGACCCCTGAGGTCCCCCCGCCCCACGAGGCGGCCCCCACCCGTCCCGCGCCCCGGACGGCGGCGGCTCCCGCCGCGCACCCGATGCCGGCGCCGTCCGGCCCGCGGCTTTCCGGTTCCGTGCCGTTCGGTCCGGTGGGGCCCGGTCCGGTGGGGTCCGGTTCCGTGGCGTCCGGTCCGGTGGTGTCGCCCTGGCCTTCCGGGGCGGCCGGTGCGTCGCCCTGGCCGATGGACCCGCCCGACGCCCCGGTGGTGCCCGCGGTGCCGTCCGGCCACCCGGCACCGGGACCGGGACCACCGGGGTGCGGCCCCCGCGTCCCCGGCTCCGAGGTCAAACCGATGGGCA
>NZ_JBEXKC010000095.1:0-23289 GCF_040609475.1 Streptomyces sp. NPDC004667
CCCATGCGAGGGTGGCGTCTCCCCCACGTGGGGGAGACGCCACCCTCGCATGGGGGAGGGAAGGGGGGAGGCCCGACGGCGACGCTTGAGCCATGAACCGCATCGAGATCCGCGAACTCACCAAGGACCACGGCGCCCAGCGGGTCGTGGACCACCTGACCTTCGACGTCCTGCCCGGCAGGGTCACCGGCTTCCTGGGGCCCAACGGCGCCGGCAAGTCCACCACCCTGCGACTGTTGTTGGGCCTGGACCGGCCGACCTCCGGCTCCGCCACCATCGGCGGGATCCGGTTCACCGACCTCGACCGCCCCCTGCACCGGGTGGGGGCGCTGCTCGACCCCCAGGCGGCCCACCCGGGCCGCCGGGCCCGCGACCACCTCCTCGCGCTCGCCGTCAGCAACGGCATCCCACCCGCCCGCGTCGACAGGGTCCTGGAGCAGGCCGGAATCGCGGCCGTCGCCCGCCGCCGCATCGGGACCTTCTCACTCGGCATGCGCCAGCGCCTGGGCATAGCCGCCGCCCTGCTGGGCGACCCCGGAGTGCTGCTCCTGGACGAGCCGACCAACGGCCTCGACCCGGAGGGCATCATCTGGATCCGCGAGCTGATGCGCGGCCTCGCAGCCGAAGGGCGCACCGTCCTCGTCTCCAGCCACCTGATGGCCGAGTCGGCGGCATTCGTCGACCACCTGGTGGTGCTGGGGCAGGGCCGGCTCCTCGCCGACACCCCGATGGAGGAGTTCATCAGTGCCCGCAGCACCCGCAGGGTGCGGTTGCGGACCTCGGAGCCGGCCCGGATGGGGGCGGCCCTGGCCCGGGACGGCTTCGAGCTGGTCGCCGCCGAGGAGGGGTGCTGGACCGTCGAGGGCCTACGGGCCGACCGGATCGGCACTCTCGCCGCCCGTGAGGGCATTCCCGTCCTGGAGCTGGCCGACGAGCGGGCCTCCCTGGAGCAGGCCTATCTCGATCTCACCGCCGACCGCGCGCAGTTCTCTGCCACCACCTGAATCCCGATGGGAGCCACCAGCGTGACCTCCGCAGCCCTGCCCACCGTCTCCGTCCTGCACTCGGAGTGGATCAAGATACGTTCCACCCGTTCGACCCTGGGATCTCTCCTGGCCGTCTTCGCGACCACCGTCGGCATCACCGTCCTCACCGCCGCCGCCATAGGCACCTCGGAACCGGGAGCACTGGGGGAGGACCGCCTGCTCGGGGCGTTCTTCGGGATCAACTTCGGCCAGATAGCGGCCGTCGCCTTCGGTGCCACGGCCTTCGCCGGCGAGTTCCGCGACGGAGCGCTGCGGGTGTCGCTCACCGCCGTGCCCAACCGGACCCGGCTGTACCTGTCGAAGGCCGCCACCGTGGCCGGACTCGCCTTCGTGGTCGGTCAGATCACCGGCCTGGTCACCTTCGTCGGCGGGCAGGCGCTGATGGGGGAGTACGCCCTCTCCCTGGGGGATCCGGGCACCCTGCGGGCGGTGTTCGGCAGCGGCGCCTATCTCACGCTGATCGCCCTGCTGTCGGCCGGTCTGACGGCGCTGGTGCGCAGTGGCACGCTGGTGATGAGCCTGCTCATACCCTTCCTGCTGATCGTGCCCTTCGTGGTCGGTCAGGTCGCCGACGGTGCGGGACAGTTCATGCCCGACCGGGCCGGCCAGGCGGTGATGCGGCTGGAGGTGCAAGGGACGCTCGGTCCGTGGAGCGGGCTCGCGGTGACCGCGCTGTGGGCCCTCGCATCGCTGGCGGTGGGGTGGCTGGCCGTGCGACGGCGCGACGCGTGACGCCGGACCAATTGTCAGTGGCCCCCGGAATACTGACGGTATGACCACGGCACAGCACCTCGACCTGATCGACCGGCTGCGGGCCCAGAGCTTCGTGGACATGCCGGTGCGCCTCGGGCGGCACAGCAGCGGCCCCGGCTACCACCTCGTCCGTCTGGAGGAGACCGGGGACTTCTGGGAGGACGACGGTTCGGGCCGCCAGGAGGCCGCCGACCAGATCAGCGCCGAGTACGCGGCCCTCACCCAGGCCCTGACGGAGCGCTGGGGGACGCCCCTGGTCTTCACGCTGCGCTCGCCGGCCGCCCTGGACAACGCGCCGGAGGCGCCGGCGCAGCCCTGGGAGGAACTGACGCACAGCACCGACCACGTGCACCTCTGGCGGGCGGAGGACCGGTGGCTGGTGGCCTGCGTGACGCAGTGGGGTGAGGAGGACCCCTACACACTGATGGCGGGGATCACGGTGATGGACCCCCCGTAGGACCGCGAAATCCGTTGTCGCCCGCCCGTGCGGTGGCCCTACTGTGGCGCGGTGCAGACTCAGGTGATCGTTCTCAATGGCGGATCCAGCTCGGGCAAGTCCGGTATCGCCCGGTGCCTGCAGGCGGTCCTGCCGGATCCGTGGCTGGTCTTCGGGACCGACACCCTGGTCGACGCGATGCCGGCGTCGATGCGGGCGATGGACGGGGGCATCGAGTTCGCTCCGGACGGCGAGGTGGTCGTCGGGCCCGCCTTCCGGGCATTGGAGGCGGCCTGGATCGAGGGGATCGCCGCGATGGCGCGGGGTGGGGCCCGGATCGTCGTCGACGAGGTGTTCCTCGGCGGGGCGGCGTCCCAGAAGCGCTGGCAGCAGGCTCTGGGCGGGCTGCGGGTGCTGTGGGTGGGTGTCAGGTGTGAGGGCGCGGTGGCCGCGGGCCGGGAGGTCGCGCGGGGCGACCGGACCGTGGGGATGGCCGTCTCGCAGGCGGAGGTCGTCCACCGAGGCGTGGTCTACGACCTGGAGATCGACACCACCCACGCCGAGTCGATGGAATGCGCGCGGGCCATCGCGGGCCGCGCCGAGTGATCGACGGCAGGGTCCGCCGCGCCTGAACGACCCCGAAGGACGGGGTGGTCCGGAACGCCCGGGCGAGGGGCACTCCTGAGCCTGCTCGGCCGGCGCCGGTCAGGGGGTGGGCGGAGCCTCCGCCGCCTCGCGGAGGCGTGCGTACTCCTGGGCCATGGACTCCGCGGTCCAGTGGGCGTTGAGCCCGCTGGGGTTGGGCAGCGCCCAGATACGGGTGGTACCGATGGTCCGGTCCTGAGGGCCGATCCGGGCCCGGCGGTCGTCGAAGGCGGTGCGGTAGGCGGTGACGCCGACCACGGCGAGCCAGTCCGGCCGCAACCGTTCGACCTTCGCCGTCAGGATCCGGCCGCCCTCACGGAACTCCTCCGCGGTCAGCTCGTCTGCGCGGGCGGTCGCCCGGGCCACGACGTTCGTGATGCCGAGGCGGTAGGTGAGCAGTTCCTCCTGCTCCTCCGGGGCCAGCCTGCGCGGCGTGAAGCCGGACAGGTGGAGGACCGGCCAGAAACGGTTGCCCGGCCGGGCGAAATGGTGGCCCGTCGCGGCGGACAGGAGCCCCGGGTTGATCCCGCAGAAGAGCACGCGCAGACCGCCCGCGACCACGTCCGGCAGGACGCGGTCGCGGGCGGCTTCGAGCTCGTCGGGGGTCAGAGGATCGACCCCGGCGCGTACCCGGCGGCCTCCGGGTGTTCCTTGGCGATGGCCTCGATCCGGGCGACCACGGTCGCGACCTGGTCGCCCGCGGCGCCGGTGAACGACAGCTTGTCGGCCATCAGGGCGTCCAGCTGCGCGCGGTCCAGCGGCATCCGCTCGTCGGCGGCCAGCTTGTCCAGCAGCTCGTTGCGCTCGGCACCCTGCTCGCGCATGGCGAGCGCGGACGCCACCGCGTGCTCCTTGATGACCTCGTGGGCGGCCTCACGGCCCACCCCGGCCCGCACCGCGCCCATCAGCACCTTGGTGGTGGCGAGGAAGGGCAGGTAGCGGTCCAGCTCACGGGCCACGACGGCCGGGAAGGCGCCGAACTCGTCGAGGACGGTCAGGAAGGTCTCCAGCAGGCCGTCGAAGGCGAAGAACGCGTCGGGCAGGGCCACGCGGCGGACCACGGAGCAGGAGACGTCGCCCTCGTTCCACTGGTCGCCGGCCAGCTCGCCGGTCATCGAGGCGTAGCCGCGCAGGATGACCATCAGGCCGTTCACGCGCTCGCAGGAGCGGGTGTTCATCTTGTGCGGCATCGCGGAGGAACCGACCTGGCCGGGCTTGAAGCCCTCGGTGACCAGCTCGTGGCCCGCCATCAGGCGGATGGTCTTCGCGATCGAGGACGGGGCGGCGGCGAGCTGCACCAGCGCGGTGACCACGTCGTAGTCGAGCGAGCGCGGGTAGACCTGGCCGACGGAGGTGAAGGCCTGGGAGAAGCCGAGGTGGGCGGCGATGCGCTGCTCCAGGTCGGCCAGCTTGGCGGCGTCGCCGCCCAGCAGGTCGAGCATGTCCTGGGCGGTGCCGACCGGGCCCTTGATCCCGCGCAGCGGGTAGCGGTCGAGGAGGTTCTCCAGGCGGTCGTAGGCGACCAGGAGCTCGTCGGCGGCGGTCGCGAAACGCTTGCCCAGGGTCGTCGCCTGCGCGGCGACGTTGTGGGAGCGGCCGGCCATGACCAGCTCGGCGTGCTCGCCGGCCAGCTTGCCGAGACGGGCCAGGACGGCGACCGTGCGGTCCCGCGCCAGCTCCAGCGAGAGCCGGATCTGCAGCTGCTCGACGTTCTCGGTCAGGTCGCGGGAGGTCATGCCCTTGTGCACGTGCTCGTGTCCGGCGAGGGCGTTGAACTCCTCGATCCGGGCCTTCACGTCGTGCCGGGTGACCTTCTCGCGCTCGGCGATGGAGGCGAGGTCGACGGTCTCCAGGACGCGCTCGTAGTCGGCGAGGGCGGCGTCCGGGACGTCGATGCCGAGGTCCTTCTGGGCGCGCAGCACGGCGAGCCACAGCCGCCGCTCCAGCGTCACCTTGTACTCGGGGGACCACAGGACGGCGAGCTCCGCGGAGGCGTAGCGGCCGGCCAGGACATTGGGGATGCGGGGCTTGGCTGTCACGTGTAGGGATTCTACTTGGGCCGCGGCTGTGCGTTTACGCAGGTGGGGGCGCCACCTGTGATGGTGTGTTGCTACAAGGGCGGCGAGGCCCCGTACGGCAGCAGTTCGGGCCTCTTGGAGGGGCGGCCGTCGCCCGAGGAGCGGCCCGTCAGGCGGCGGCCGATCCAGGGGAGCAGGTGCTGCCGGGCGAAGCGCAGGTCCTCGGTCCTGCGCACCTGCCAGCCGGGGGCCGCGGCGGGCGGCAGGGCGGCCCGCCAGTCCTCCTCCGGGGGCAGGCCCAGGCTCTGCCAGACCGCCTCCGCCACCCGGCGGTGGCCTTCGGCGGTCAGGTGCAGCCGGTCGACGTCCCACATGCGCGGATCGCCGAGCACCGGGGCCCCGTACAGGTCCACCAGCAGCGCCCCGTGTCGGGCGGCGAGCTCTTCGAGGATGCCGAACAGCTCTTCCATGCGCGGCCGGAAGCGTTCCATGACCGGACCGTTGCGGCCCGGGGAGCGCATCAGCACCAGCCGTCCGCAGGACGGGGCCAGCAGGGCCACGGCCTCTTCCAGGTGGCCGCGGACCCTGCCCATGTCGACCTTCGGCCGCAGGGCGTCGTTGAGCCCGCCCACCAGCGTCACCACGTCGGCGCCCATCGCCGCGGCGGCCGGCGCCTGGTCCTCGGCGATCTGCCCGATCAGCTTTCCGCGCACCGCGAGGTTCGCGTAGCGGAAGCCCGGCTCGCGCGCCGCGAGCCGGGCGGCCAGCAGATCGGCCCAGCCCCGGTAGGAGCCGTCCGGCAGCAGGTCGGACATGCCCTCGGTGAAGGAGTCGCCGATCGCGACGAAACTGGTGTAAGACGCATTCATCTCCATGGCGGAGCGATGCTACCGCGCGGTACCCCGACCCCGCAGGGCCGGGGACCGTGCGGCCGTCAGGCGGACGCGGGCCGGTCGAACAGCTCGCGCAGCACGTCCTCCATCGTCACCAGGCCCGTCATGGCCCCGTCCGCCCCGAGGACGGCCGCCAGGTGCGTACGGCTGCGCCGCATGGCGGTGAGCACGTCGTCCAGCGGGGTCTCCGCCCGCACCTGCGCGATGGAGCGCAGCTCGGACTCCGGGAACGGATCGTCCCGCTCCACCACGTCGAGGGCGTCCTTGACGTGCAGGTAGCCCAGGATCCGGCGCTGGTCGTCGACCACGGGGAAACGCGAGTACCCCGACTCGGCCGACAACAGCTCCAGCCCGTCCGCCGTGATGCCCAGCCGCGCCGTGACCACCCGGTCCACCGGCAGCACCACATCGGTGACCGGGCGCCGGCCCAGCTCCAGGGCGTCGTACAGCCGCTCGCTCGCCCGGTCGTCGATGAGCCCCGCGGCCATGGAGTCCTTGACGATCCGGGCCAGCTCGTCGTCCGAGAACGTCGCCGCGACCTCGTCCTTCACCTCCACCCGCAGCAGCCGCAGCAGCGTGTTGGCGAAGGCGTTGATCGCGAAGATCACCGGCTTCAGCGCCCGGGTCACGGTCACCAGCGGCGGGCCCAGCAGCAGCGCGGTGCGCACCGGCTCGGACAGCGCCACGTTCTTCGGCAGCATTTCCCCGAACAGCATGTGCAGGTACGTCGCCAGCGCCAGCGCGATCACGAAGGAGATCGCGTGCGTCAGCCCGGAGGGCACCCCGACGAGGTCGAAGAGCGGGGCCAGCAGGTGTGCGATGGCGGGCTCGGCCACCACGCCCAGCACCAGGGTGCACAGGGTGATGCCCAGCTGGGCCGCCGCCATCAGCGCCGACACGTGTTCCAGGCCCCACAGCACGGCTCGGGCGCGCCGGTCGCCCTGCTCGGCGTACGGCTCGATCTGGCTGCGCCGGACCGAGATCAGCGCGAACTCCGCGCCGACGAAGAAGGCGTTGACGACCAGGGTCGCCAGGCCGATCAGCAGCTGCACGACGGTCATCGGGCCCCCTCCGTAGGCTCGTCACCGGCGGCTTCGGCCGGAGCGTGCAGCAGCACGCGGGCGGCTCGGCGCCCGCCGGCGTCCACCACGTCCAGGCGCCAGCCGTCCAGTTCCAGGCTGTCGCCGACGGCCGGGATCCGGCCGAGTTCGGTGGCTATCAGCCCGGCCAGGGTTTCGTACGGGCCGTCCGGGACGCGCAGACCGATCAGCCGGAGCTGATCGGTGCGTGCGGCGCCGTCGGCGGAGTACAGGGCCCTGCCGGACTCGTCCGTACCGGCCGGGGCCAGGTCGGAGGTCTCGTGCGGGTCGTGCTCGTCGCGGACCTCGCCGACGACCTCCTCGACGATGTCCTCCAGCGTGGCCACCCCGGCCGTGCCCCCGTATTCGTCGATCACGACGGCCATGGTCTGCTTGCCGGAGAGCCGGTCCAGCAGCCGGTCCACCGTCAGGGACTCCGGTACCAGGAGGGGCTCGCGCAGCAGCTGCGAGACGGGATGGCGGTGCCGCTCCGCGGCGGGCAGCGCGAGCACGTCCTTGATGTGGACGGTGCCGACGACGGTGTCGAGGCTGCCCCGGTAGACGGGGAAGCGCGACAGTCCGGTGGCCATGGTCGCGTTGGCCACGTCCTCGGCGGTGGTCTGCACGTCGAGGGCGGTCACCTGCACGCGCGGGGTCATCACGTTCTCCGCGGTGAGGTCGGCCAGGTTCAGGGTCCGCACGAACAGCTCGGCGGTGTCCTTCTCCAGCGCGCCCGCCTTCGCGGAGTGCCGGGCCAGGGCCACCAGCTCCTGGGGGCCGCGCGCGGAGGCCAGCTCCTCGGCGGGTTCCATGCCGAACCGCCGGACCATGTGGTTGGCGGTGGTGTTGAGATGGCTGATCAGGGGCCGGAAGGCGCGGCTGAAGACCCGCTGCGCCGTGGCGACGCGCTTGGCGATGGCCAGCGGGGAGGAGATGGCCCAGTTCTTGGGCACCAGCTCGCCGACGACCATCAGCACCACGGTCGACAGGGCGGTGCCCAGCACCAGGGCAGTGGAGGAGGCGGCGGTGGCCGAGAGCCCCATGGCCTCGAAGGGCCCCTGGAGCAGGGCGGCGATCGAGGGCTTGGAGATCATGCCGATGACCAGGCCGGTCACCGTGATGCCGAGCTGGGCGCCGGAGAGCTGGAAGGTCAGGCTGCGGACGGCCGCCAGGGCGCTGTCGGCGCCCCGCTCGCCGCGCTCGACGGCGCGTTCGAGCTCGCTGCGCTCGACCGTGGTCAGCGAGAACTCGGCCGCGACGAAGACTCCGCAGGCAAGGCAGAGCAGCAGGGCCACGACGAGCAGGAGCACTTCGGTCATCGGTCGTTCACCTCCGTCCCATGATCGGCCAGGAGGAGGGGGGCCGCGCGATGTCGTGTGCGGGCATGTCGGGGACTGGGAGGCTCGCCCATGGGCGGACGCTCACACCTTTCGTCTTCGTCGAACCAGGACCGTTTCCCACATGGTAAAGGAAGGGCAAAGGTGAAGCGTCGCTCTTTTGGTCGAGCGGGCGCGGCTGGTCCGTCCGCCCCCCGGCCGGCGTCCCGCAGGGTGGAAGTCGGTGGCGGGGCGCCGGTGGGTCGTGCTTGGCTCCCGCGCATGACCGAATTTCAGATACGTACCGCCGCCGCGGCCGATGCCGAGAACGTGCTCGCCTTCTGGAAGGAGGCGGCCGAGGGCACCTCGATCACGGACGACGTGGACGGTGTGACCCGGCTCATCGCCCGTGACCCGCAGGCCCTGATCCTCGCGGAGTCCGACGGGGTCCTCGTCGGCTCCGTGATCGCCGGCTGGGACGGATGGCGGGCCTCCCTGTACCGGCTCGCCGTACTGCCCGCCCGCCGCCGTCAGGGGATCGCCTCGGCACTGCTGGAGGCGGCCGAGCTGCGCTTCGTCGCGGCCGGTGGCCGGCGCGGTGACGCGATGGTCCTGGAGGCGAACGAGCGGGCGCACCGGATGTGGGCGGCGGCCGGCTACGCGCGCGAGGACCGCTGGCGTCGGTGGGTGAAGCCGTTCGCGCAGGCGTGAGGAGGGGCTCGCGCACCGGCCAGGATCGGGGGCGGGCCCGGCCGGCGCGGGGAGTCCGAAGGCCGGCGGCCGGGTGAACCGGGACCCGGATCCGCCGGGCGGGTGAACGCTCGGGTATGAGGCCGTAAGTAGGGGGTGACCTGCTACTTCAGACCGATTGACGAGTGCCGGGGGCCCGGGGCGATCATCGTTGATGTCAGCGGATGTCCGCGGTGCAGGGGGGCAAGATCATGTGGGGCAAGTGGATCGGATGCAGTGTGCCGGCGGCCGGACGGGAGCGTTTCTCCGAGGGCCAGCGGGGGTGGGCGGTGATCGCCGGGCAGCGGGGTCTGGTCGGACAGGTGGGCGGCTGGGACCCCGCCACGGGCCGTGCCCACGTCCTGGGCCTGTGGAGCGACGCGGGGGCCTACCGGCGCTTCATGGAGGAGCGGCACGACCGGGTGTTCGCCGGGACCGGCGGGCGGGGCGGTTACGGCGCCATCGAGACGGCCGACGGTGAGACCCTCCTCGACATGCCGGGCGACGCGGCGGGCCTGCCGGCGGCACTCGGGAGCGCGACGCTGCTGCGGGTCGCCGACTGCCGCCTGCTGCCGGGCCGGGCCGAGCACTTCCTGGAGGTGCAGCGCGACGTGTGGGCGCCGGGCATGGCGGCGGCCGGAGGGATGCTCGCGGGCACCGTCACCAGCCTCGGCGACCACCGCCGACTCGTCACCACCCTGTGGTCCGGCCCGGAGCCCCACGAGCGGTACGTCGCCGGCCACCTTCCGGCCCTGCGCGCCCGTGCCGGGCTCCGGGAGGATCTCCATGCGATGACGGGTCACCTCATACCCCTGGAACCCGGCTGGCGCGTCCTGCCGGTCCCGGCGGTCACCGCGGGCTGACGTCGGGGGAGGCGGCGGGCCTCCCTCCCGTCCCCCGGTCTTCTTCCTTCGGCGGGTGCGGGTGGGTCAGGAGGGGCGGGGGATGTAGGCCAGGCCGTGTGCACCGGGCTCGGCGAGTTTGGCGATGTCCAGCCGGGCCAGGGTCCCCAGCGTCTCCAGGTCGACGACGTCGACGGTGGACGAGATCACGCACGCCACGTAGGCGATCCGGCCGTCCGGCGAGGACGTGATGGTCAGCGGGAAGCGCCCGACCTCCACCTCGCCGAGCCGCTCGCGGGTTTCGGCGGAGAAGACCGTGAGGCGGCCGGGGGCGTGGCTGCCGAGCCGGGAATTCGGGTCGGGGGTCATGCACAGCTCGCCCGCGAGCAGCTTCCCCGTCGACGTCAGGTGTACGGGGAGGACCACGTCGCGCGTGGGCAGGGTGTCGACGACGGACGCCGTCCGGGCGTCCACCACCCTGATGCCCGGGGTCGGCCGCTCCTCGGCGGCGGAGAAGGAACCGGCGTAGGGCGCGGCGACGAAGGCGTGCGTGCCGTCGGCGGAGACGGCCAGGCCCTCGCTGCCCGGCACCTCGGCCTTGCCGGTGAGGACGCCCCTTTCGAGGTCGACGATCGACACGAACGGCGCCTCCTTGTTGGTGGCGTAACCCGTCCTGCCCGCCGCGTCGATGGCGAACCAGTGCGGACCGGGCGCGTCGGTGTCGATCCTGCCCACGGGCCGGCGGGTCCGGGTGTCGACGACCACGACGCCGCCGGGCCGGTCCGCCGAGCCCTCGACGCTGACGTAGAGGAGCCGGCGGGCCGGGTCCAGTGCCAGGCCGTGCGGACCGTGTTCCGGGGCGAGGTCGACGACCTCGACGATCCGGCGGGTGTCGGGGTCGATGACGGTCAGTTCGGTGCGCCGGCCGCCGTTCGCGTGGTAGTAGCCCGAACGGTACGCCGTGGTGCACCACAGCAGGCGCTCCGCGGGGTCGAAGCACAACTCGTGGGGCTCGGCGAGGACTTCCACCGAGCCGAGGTGCCGGTCGGAGGCGGCGTCGAAGAACGAGACCGTCGGTCCGCTCTGGCTGACCACGGCAAGGACGTCGCCGGCACGGCCGGCGCGCTGGAACTGCTGCATGGAGGATCCCTGAGGAAGAAGGAGCAAGAGGCAACGCCGCGTGTTCTCGCGGCCCTTCCCACTCTGGGCGCCGAACGCCTCCACAACCATGCAAGGATCGGCATCCCATAGTTAACCCAGGCGTAAATATGCAGGTCAGGAGTGCTGATGGATCTCAACTTGCTGCGGGTGCTGGACACCTTGCTGCAGGAGAACAGCGTGACCCGCGCCGCGGAGCGGCTCGGTACCTCCCCCGCCGCGGTCAGCCGCACCCTGGCCCGCCTCCGCCGCACCGTGGGCGATCCCCTGCTGGTCCGGGCGGGCCAGGGTCTGGTCCCGACCCCGCGCGCCCTGGAACTCCGCGAGGAAGTAAGGGCGTTGCTGCGCGGATGCGACAACGTCCTGCGTCCCGGGGCCGGTTTCGACCCGGCGCACCTGCACCGCACCTTCACCGTGCAGGCCACCGACCTGCTCCTGGTGGGGCTGGCCGGGGCGCTGACCGACCGCATCCACGCGGAGGCCCCGAACGTGGACGTGGTCTTCCTTCCGGAGTCGGTGGAAGGCGGCCCCGGGCTGCGGCAGGGCTGGGTGGACGTCGAACTCGGTGTCCTCGGGCACCTGGACCCCGAGATCCTGACCCGGTCCCTCACCCGGATGCGGCTGGTCGGGGTCGCCCGCAGCGGTCACCCCCTCTTCGACCGGCGGATCGACGCCCGCAGCTTCGCCGCTGCCGACCACATCGGCATATCCCGGCTCGGCAAGCGCGTGGGACCCATCGACGGCGCGCTCGCGGAACTCGGGCTGCGGCGCCGGACCGCGGTGATCGTGCCCAGCCACACGAGCGCGATGCTGCTCGCCCGCGACAGCGACCTCGTCGCGCTCACGCCGGCGGACTGGCTCACCGACACGATCACCGCCCTGGGCCTGCGGACCTTCCCGATCCCGCTCGACCTGGCTCCGCTCGACATCGGGATGGCCTGGCACCCCCGCAACGCGGCCGACCCGGGACACCGCTGGCTCCGCGACCTGCTGGCGGCCGGGTTCGCGGAGCCGCCGCGGGAGGGGGCGGTCAGTCGCGGGAGCGACGGGCCGTGCCGATGACGCAGTAGGAGGTGGGCAGGGCCGGGCCGCGTTCGGGCAGGCGGAAGGAGCGGTGCGAGACGATCCGGAAGCCGGCCGCCTCGATCGCGGCGAGCGGGTCGCGGGCGGTGTGGCAACCGCCGAAGAGCCGGGGCCACACGGTCCGGTCGAGCGCCCGCTGGACGGTCGCCATACCGGGACCGGGGGCCAGCCCGTGTTCCAGGAACCGCAGCTCCGCTTCGGGCCGCAGCACCCGGTGGAGCTCGGCGAGGGCACGAGGGAGGTTGCGTACGGTGCACAGCACCAGGGAGGCCACGGCAGCGTCGAAGGCCTCGCTCTTCACCGGAAGGGCTTCCGCGACCCCCGGTACGAGGTCCACCGGCACCTCGGCGCGCAGCGCAGCCGCGGCAGCGAGGCGGCGCAGGGAGCGCTCCGGTTCGACCGCGACGACCTCGGAGACGGCACGGGGGTAGTGCGCGAAGTTCAGGCCGTTGCCCGCGCCGATCTCGATGACGCGGCCGGAGACCCCGTGCAGGAGCTCCCGGCGCAGGACGCCCATGCCGATGCGGGTCTCGGCGGCGGTGCTGGCGCGGGCGTAGAACCGGGCGAAGTGCGGGTGGTGGACCGTATCGGGGGGAGGTGCGGGCGGCACGGCGGACCTCCTGGCGCGGGTCGGGGGCGGGCACGGGTGCGCGTCCTGCCGGGCAGGTTCCCCGTCCCGGCGCGCGGTGAAACCGGAATGCCGGGAACCGCTGCGGGCAGCCGGGGCGACGGGGCGGGTGGGGAAGGGGGCGGGGCCCGGGAGTGAGGTTCGCGGGCGAGGTTCGCCGGCGCGGTTCGGGAGTACGGCCGGGAGCGCCTCGGGGCGGGAGGTGATAATCGGCAGTCCGGGCAGCGCACTTGGGGGCGGAGCCCGCGAGGAGGGGAGACCACGTGACATCCCGCACCACCCGTGTCCCGCTCACGGCCGCCGGGTTGCTGGCCGTCGGCGCACTGCTGCTGACCGGCTGCGACGCGGCTCCGGCGGAGCGCCCGAAGGCGGCGGCGGCCCCGCCCGGTCCGGAGGTGTTCTTCGCCGAGGTGGCGGCGCGCTGCGCCGGAGCCGGGTCGGGTGCCCCCGCCTCGGCGCCCGCGGAGCAGGAGCTGCCGACGGACCCGGAGGCGCGCAAGTACGCGGAGAACCACGGCTACCGGCAGCAGGCCGGGCTGTCCGCGGAGGGCACGTGCCGGGGGGACGCCCATGCGGCGCGGATCAGGTCGGCGCTCGCCGGGAAGCCACCGCGCACCGCCGACGAGCTGACCGGGCTGCTCCGCGGCCTCGGGTACCCGGTTGGCCCCGGTGACGTGGTCGACGGGGCCGGTGGGGCCGGTGGAACAGGTCCCGGTTTCGCGCTGTGGATCCCCGGGAGCGGCCCGTGCGTGGAGGGGACGTCCGCCGCCCCGGCCCGGGTCGAGGCCCACGGGCCGTACGCGGAGGGCGGCTGCCGCGAACCGAAGGGCGGCCACTGACGACCGCCCGGCGCCGGCCGGAAACGGGTTCGCCCTCCCGCCCGGCCCGGTGACCGCACCGGGGGAGGGAAACCGGCCCGCCCGGCGGCCCGCCCGGCGGCGGGGCCCCGGTCCGATCACCGGACCGGGCGGTCCTCACCTCCGGGCGGTCACGCCTCCCGCCGGAGGCCTGCTCCCCGGGGGGCAGATCACCGGGGAGGCGGGCAGACCACCGGGATCCCCCGTCCACCGGGTCGGCCGCGCCGACCGGGAGTCAGGCCGGCCACTTGGCCAGGAAGGACTCCGCCGACCAGGTGCCGTGCAGGCGGGGGGCCAGCCAGCCGGGGGCGGCCGTGCGGAACGCGGCGGGTTCCAGCGCGCCGGACCCCTCCGGGACGGCTCCCAGCAGCGGGATCCCCGACACGTCGGGCAGGTCGGCGAGGTTGCAGCGGGCCGCCAGGCCGGGCGCGGCGGGCCAGCTGCCGACCACCACCCCGAACGGGCTCAGGTCCCGGGCGCGCAGGGCCTCCGCGGTCAGGGCGGTGGCGTTCAGCGTCCCGAGTCCCGCCGGGGCGACGACCAGGACCGGGGCCGCCAGCAGCCGCGCCGCGTCGGCCAGGGTGTGGCCCTTCTCGTCGAAGCGCACGAGCAGCCCGCCCGCGCCCTCCACGAGGACGAGGTCGTGGTCGGCGGCGAGCCGCGAGGCCGCCTCCGCGATGGCGGCGGGCGCGAGCGTCGCCAGCCCGGAGCGCCGCGCGGCGGTGTCCGGCGCCAGCGGCTCGGGGTAGCGGACCAGTTCCAGCGCGGTGACGGCCGGGCCGGCCAGGCGGACGGCCTCGGCGACGTCCCCGGGCTCCCCGGGGCCGACACCGGTCTGCGCCGGCTTGAGGACCGCGACCGAACGCCCGGCGGCCACGGCGGCCGCCGCGATCGCCGAGGTGACCACGGTCTTGCCGATTTCCGTGCCCGTTCCGGACACGACGAGTACGGGCATGTCAGCCTTCCTGGGCGGCCGCGAGAACGGCCTGGCAGATCCGTGCGAGATCGGCGTCGCCGGTGACGTAGGGGGGCATCACGTAGACCAGGTCGCGGAACGGCCGCACCCAGACGCCCTCCCCGACGGCCGCCCGCGTCGCGGCCCGGACGTCGACGTCGTGGTCGAGCTGGACCACGCCGATCGCGCCCAGCACCCGTACGTCCCGGACACCGGGAAGCGCGCGGGCCCCTTCGAGCCCCTCGCGCAGTCCCGCCTCGATCCGCTTGACCTCGCCCGCCCAGTCCTGCCCGAGCAGCAGCTCGACGGAGGCGAGTGCCACCGCCGTGGCGAGGGGGTTGCCCATGAAGGTCGGGCCGTGCGCGAGCACCGGAACCTCGCCCCGGGAGATCCCGTCGGCGACCCGCGGGGTGCAGAGGGTGGCCGCGAGGGTGAGGTAGCCGCCGGTCAGCGACTTGCCGAGGCACATCACGTCCGGGGTGATCCCCGCGTGGTCGGCGGCGAAGAGCGCGCCGGTGCGGCCGAAGCCCGTCGCGATCTCGTCCAGGATCAGCAGGACCCCGTACTCGTCGCACAGCTCGCGCAGCACCCGCACGTAACCCGGGTTGTGGAAGCGCATGCCGCCCGCGCCCTGCACCACCGGCTCGACGATCACCGCGGCCAGCTCGTCCGCGTGGGCGGCGATCAGGCCGCGCAGGTGGTCGGCGTAGGCCGGGTCCACGGGGGTGTCGAAGTCCCCGGGCGGCGCGTCGGCGAAGACCTGCTGTGGCAGGTGGCCCTGCCACAGCTCGTGCATCCCGCCGTCGGGATCGCACACGGCCATCGGCTGCCAGGTGTCGCCGTGGTAGCCGCCGCGCCAGGTCAGCAGCCGGGTCTTGCCGGTGCGGCCGAGCGAACGCCAGTACTGCAGGCACATCTTGACGGCGACCTCGACGGAGACGGAGCCCGAGTCGGCGAGGAAGACGTGTTCGAGCCCCGGCGGGGTGATCTCGACGAGCCTCGCGGCCAGCCGGACGGCGGGCTCGTGGGTGAGCCCGCCGAACATCACGTGCGACATGCGGCCCAGCTGCGCGGTCGCCGCCTCGTTCAGTGCCGGGTGGTTGTAGCCGTGGATCGCCGACCACCAGGAGGACATGCCGTCGATCAGCTCGTCCCGTCCCTGCGCGGGGGCGGCGAGCCGCAGCCGGACGCCCGAGGCGGAGGAGACCATCAGGGCCTCCTGCCGCCCCGGCATCGGCCCGTACGGGTGCCAGACGTGCTGCCGGTCGAGGTCGAGCAACCGCGCGGTGTCCGACGCCCGGTCGAGCGGGTCGTGCAGGGGGTACGGGTCACGCATTGGGGGCGAGGTCCGTTCCCGCGCCGCGGCGGCGCACCGCCACCAGGTCCGGGCGCACCTCGCCCGCCTCCGCCTGGACGGGTACGGGGGCTTCCTCCGCGTGCCCGGAGCAGCCGCCGCACGCCGAACCGCAGCCGCCCCCGGCCGCGTCGGCCGGACCGCCCGAACCGCAGACCGAGGCGCCGCCCGCGTGCGAGCCGCAGCCTCCGCCGGCCTTCGCTTCGGAGCGGTGCGCGGGCAGGGTCGTCGTACCGGCGCCCTCCACCTCGAAACCGGCGTCCGCGATCATGTCGAGGTCGGCCTGGCCGGCCTGGCCCTCACTGGTGAGGTAGTCGCCGAGGAAGATCGAGTTGGCCACGTGCAGCGCGAGCGGCTGCATCGAGCGCAGGTGCACCTCGCGGCCGCCGGCGATGCGGACCTCCACGTCGGGGCAGACGAACCGGACCATCGCCAGGATCCGCAGGCAGCGCTGCGGGGTGAGGTTCCACTCCTTGGCCAGCGGGGTGCCCTCGAAGGGGATCAGGAAGTTGACCGGCACCGAGTCCGAGTCCAGCTCGCGCAGGGAGTAGACGACGTCGACCAGGTCCTCGTCGCTCTCGCCCATGCCGGCGATCAGACCGGAGCAGGCCGACAGGCCGGCCGCGTGCGCCTTCTGCACCGTATCGACACGGTCCGCGTAGGTGTGCGTCTTGGTGATCGAGCCGTACGTGGCCTCGGAGGTGTTGAGGTTGTGGTTGTAGGCATCCGCACCCGCGTCGCGCAGCTTCTCGGCCTGCCCGTCGGCGAGCAGACCCAGACAGGCGCACACCTCGACGCCCTCGTTCTGCTCCTTGATCGCCGCGATGGTCTTGCCGACGCGGTCCACGTCACGGTCCGTCGGGCCGCGTCCGCTGGCCACCAGACAGACCCGCTTGGCGCCGCCGGCGACGCCCGCGGCGGCGGCCTGGGAGGCCTCCTCGGGCTTCAGCCACGTGTACTTGAGGATCTCGGCCTTCGAGCCGAGCCGCTGCGAGCAGTACGAGCAGTCCTCGGGGCACAGCCCCGACTTCAGGTTGACCAGGTAGTTCAGCTTGACGCGGCGCCCGAACCACTGGCGGCGCACCTTGCCGGCCGCGGCCACCACGTCGAGCAGTTCGTCGTCGGAGGTCGCCAGTACGGCGAGCGCCTCTTCACGGGTCGGCAGCTCGCGCCGCAGTCCCTTTTCCACCAGGGTGTTCAGCAGGTCCATGGGCCCGATCCTGGACCACGCGAGCACTCCCGGCCAAGGAGAGAACGGACAACATGGCCTGAAGGGAGTGTGTGGATCGCCACACCAGTCCCTCGGGTCGCGGCGGCTAGGGTCGAGCAGATCTGTCGACTGCCGACAAAACACGAGGACCGCCGATGACGCAGCACACCCCGCAACCCCAGGACGTCTTCGCCTGGATCGACGGCGCGGAGCGGGCCCGAGAGCAGGCGGGGCTGGTGCGGACGCTGCGCCCGAGGGCCGCCTCCTCGCCCCTGCTGGACCTGGCGAGCAACGATTACCTGGGTCTGTCCCGGCATCCCGGGACCGTGCGCGGGGCGTGCGAGGCCGCCGAACGCTGGGGCGCCGGCGCCACCGGATCCCGCCTGGTCACGGGCACCACCGAGCTGCACACCGAACTCGAACGGGAACTCGCCGATTTCGCCGGTTTCGAGGCGGCCCTGGTGCTTTCCTCCGGATATGCCGCGAACCTCGCCGCCGTGACGGCGCTCAGCGAGCGCGGCACCCTGGTGGTCTCCGACGCCGGGAACCACGCCTCGATCGTCGACGGCTGCCGGCTCTCGCGCGCGGAGGTCGAGGTCACCCCGCACAGCGATCCGGAATCCGTCCGCAAGACCCTCGCCGGCCACGGCGGGCGCGCCCTGCTCGTCACCGACTCGGTCTTCTCGGTGGACGGGGACGCGGCCCCGCTCGCCGCGTACGCCGCGGCCTGCCGGGCCGAGGGCGCCGCACTGGTCGTGGACGACGCGCACGGTCTGGGGGTGCTCGGCGAGGGGGGCCGGGGGGCCCTGCACGCCGCGGGGCTGGCGGGTGCGCCCGGCGTGGTCGCGACGATGACCCTCTCCAAGTCGCTGGGCAGCCAGGGCGGGGCGGTGCTGGGCCCGGCCAAGGTCATCCGGCACCTGGTCAACACCGCGCGCGCCTTCATCTTCGACACCGGGCTGGCCCCGGCCGCCGCCGGCGCCGCACTGGCGAGCCTGCGCCTGCTCCGGCGCGAACCGGAGCGCGCGGCCAGGGTCCGGGAGGTGGCCGCCGAGTTGTACGAGCGGCTCACCGCGTCCGGCCTGACCGCGGCCCGGCCGGACGCGGCCGTGGTGTCGGTGCGGGCCCCGTCGGCTTCGGCGGCACTGCGCTGGGCCGCCGACTGCCGCGAGGCGGGTCTGTCCGTGGGGTGCTTCCGTCCGCCGTCGGTGCCGGACGGCATTTCCCGGCTGCGGCTGACCGCTCGGGCCGATCTCACGGGGGACGAGATCGTCCGGGCCGTCGGGACGGTCCTGCGGACCGCTCCGGCCGGAGCCACGGACCGGTAGGCGTCAGCGGCCCGGTGCGACCGGGTCGTGCAGGTCCGCCCGGACCGAGGCGAGGAAGCCGTCCCAGGCCGGCCCGGTGAAGAGCACGGCCGGGCCGTCCGTCCGCTTGGAGTCGCGGACGGCCAGCAGACCGCCGGTGAGGGCGGCCGCTTCCACGCAGTTGTTCATTCCGGTGCTGCGGCTGCTCCGCAGCCACCGCGCGCTGTTCAGAAGTCCGCTGCTGGATAAGGGGGTTGCGGACACGGGGGGTGCCTCCTTACGCGTCGTCAGCGAGTGAGCTGATGAGATCCGACGAGTCACGGGGCGGGAGGGCGTGTGCCTGGATGGTGCGGAACGCGGCCCCATAGGCCTCCAGGTCTTCCTTCCGCTCCAGATAGAGGCTACTCGTCAAATGGTCGAGTACCACCACATCCAGATCGGCGATGTTCGGAAATGAGAAAATGACGAAGGGGCCCGTCAGGCCGAGATGACCCCCCACGGTGAACGGCAGCACTTGCAGACGCACTTGGGGCAGCCGGGCCACCTCCACCAGATGCCTCAGCTGCTTCCGCATCACCCCCGGCCCCCCGATCTGCCGCCGCAGCACCGCCTCGTCCAGGACGGCGCTCAGCTCCAGGGGCGGATCCGACCGCAGCACGGCCTGCCGGGCCAGCCGTACGTCGACCAGCGCGTCCACCTTCGGCTCCGGCAGCCCGCCCAGCGCGGCCCGGGTCACGGCCCGCGCGTAGTCCGGGGTCTGCAACAGGCCGGGCACGACGGAGAGTTCCACCGTGCGGGCCGCCCGGGCCCCCGCCTCCAGGCTGATGAAGTCGCGGTATTCCTGCGGGAGCAGGCCCCGGTAGTCGTGCCACCACTGCCGGCCGCGCGCGGCGTCCCCGTGCGCCGAGGGGCCGGCCGCCGAGGCGCCCAGGGCTTCCAGCAGGGCGCGCTGCTGCGGACTCACCACCTCGCCGTAGGCGTCGAGCAGCAGCCGGATGTCCGCTGACTTCACGCCGCTGCGGCCCGTTTCGATGCGGCTGATTTTCGACTGGTGCCATCCGACGATCCGGGCCACCTCGCCACTGGTGAGTCCGGAGCGGTCGCGGAGGGCGCGCAACTCCTCGCCGAGCTTGCGCCGACGCACCGCGGGACCGTGCTGCATACCCGCTCTCCTTCCACCGGCACGGCTCGTGCCGGTCTGCCGTCCAAATACGCTCTTCCGTAGCAGAGTTCACCGCATTGAGCGACAGATATATGCATATCTTGGGGGATCGGCGGAAACGGCGGCACGATGGGTGGCACTCTGGCGCTCAGCGTAGATCCGGGGCGGTTCCGTCCCGGTGGGAAAGGGACGTCGCCATGGCAGATCAACTGGAAGCATCCGTCACTCTGCCGAGCGATCCGGTCTCGGTCGCCGCCGCCCGCCGGTACGTCGCGCAGGTGCTCGGCGAATGGGGACTTCCCGAGGACGCGGAGACCGCCGACACCGTCCGGCTGATCGTCTCGGAGCTCGCGACCAACTCGGTCCAGCACACCTTCGGCCAGTCCCCGACCTTCACCGTCGACGTCCGCCTGGAGCGCGAGGAGTGGCTGCGCGTCGGAGTCACCGACAGCCACCCGCGCTGGCCCAGGCGGCTGCCCGCCGCCGTGCAGCAGGACAACGGCCGCGGGATGGTCATCATCCGCTGGCTGGCGGCGGAGGCGGGCGGCAGGCTCTCGGTCAGCCCGACCGCGGACGGGGGCAAGACCGTGTGGATCGCGCTCCCCTGGCCGGCCGGAGCCCCCGCGCGGACCACCCGCGGCTGCTGACCGGCGTCCCTCCCCGGCCCGCCGTCGTATACGGCGGCCGCGCCGCCGAGGGTCCGGACAGGTGAACCGGGTACGTTCCGGAAACGTGGGTTAACTCGGCGGAAAAGTGCGGGCCCTAACGTGAGGGGCCGGGCTCCTCCGCCAACGATCAGCCATGGGCCGGTAAAGGGCCGGTGATCCGGACGGAAAGCCTCTCTCTGCGTTGGGCAAGACATGCTTGGCATGGATATGCACAGGTCAACAGAGTGTTGAAGGTCGGTACGGTCGCTGTGGCGCGATGTTGATCATGTCCCGGAAGCTTGGTGATATCAGGTGCAATTGACACCGCACGAACAAGAAAGACTCATGATCCACGTGGCGGCGGACGTGGCCGAGAAGCGCAGGGCGCGCGGGGTCCTGCTGAACCACCCCGAGGCCGTCGCGCTCATCACCTCGCACATCCTCGAAGGCGCCCGTGACGGGCGGACCGTGGCCGAGCTGATGGCCTCCGGCCGCACCGTGCTCACCCGCGCCCAGGTCATGGAGGGCATCCCCGAGATGATCCACGACGTCCAGGTCGAGGCCACGTTCCCGGACGGCACCAAGCTCGTCACCGTCCACGACCCCATCGTCTGAACGGGAGCGACCAGATGATCCCCGGCGAAATCGCCTTCGGGGACGGTCCGGTGCGCCTGAACGAGGGCCGCCCCGTCACCCGCATCACCGTGCTCAACTCCGCCGACCGGCCCGTCCAGGTCGGCTCCCACTACCACTTCGCCGAGGCCAACCCCGGCCTCGACTTCGACCGCCGGGCGGCCCGCGGCCTGCGCCTGAACATCGCCGCCGGCACCGCCGTCCGCTTCGAGCCCGGCATCCCCGTCGCCGTGGAGCTCGTCCCGCTGGGCGGGCTGCGCACCGTACCCGGACTGCGTGGAGAGACCGGAGGGCCGCTCGATGGCTGAGATCTCGCGTCGGCAGTACGCCGACCTCTTCGGGCCGACGAAGGGCGACCGGATCCGGCTCGCCGACACCGACCTCTTCGTCGAGATCGAGCAGGACCTCAGCGGCGGACCCGGCAACTCCGGTGACGAGGCCGTCTTCGGCGGTGGCAAGGTCATCCGCGAGTCCATGGGACAGGCACGCACGACCCGCGCCGAGGGCGCCCCCGACACGGTGATCACCGGCGTCGTGATCCTCGACCACTGGGGCATCGTCAAGGCCGACCTCGGCATCCGCGACGGCCGGATCTGCGGCATCGGCAAGGCGGGCAACCCCGACACCATGGACGGGGTGGAGCCCGCGCTCGTCATCGGCCCCGAGACCGAGATCATCGCCGGCAACGGGAAGATCGTTACCGCGGGCGCCATCGACACCCACATCCACTTCATCTCGCCGACCGTGATCGACGAGGCCCTCGCCTCCGGCATCACCACCCTCGTCGGCGGCGGCACCGGCCCGGCGGAGGGCTCCAAGGCCACCACCGTTACCCCGGGCCCCTGGCACCTGGCCCGCATGTTCGCGGCCCTGGAGGCCTACCCGGTCAACATCGGCCTGCTCGGCAAGGGCAACACCATGTCCCGCGAGGGCATGCACTCCCAGCTGCGCGGCGGCGCCCTCGGGTTCAAGATCCACGAGGACTGGGGGGCCACCCCCGCCGTCATCGACGCCTGCCTGAGCGTCGCCGACGAGACCGGCGCCCAGGTCGCGATCCACACCGACACCCTCAACGAGGCCGGGTTCGTGGGCGACACCCTCGCGGCCATCGCCGGGCGGACGATCCACTCGTACCACACCGAGGGCGCGGGCGGCGGGCACGCGCCCGACATCATCACCGTGGTCTCCGAGCCGAACATCCTGCCCAGCTCCACCAATCCCACCCGGCCGCACACCGTCAACACGGTCGAGGAACACCTCGACATGCTGATGGTCTGCCACCACCTCAACCCGGCCGTCCCCGAGGACCTCGCCTTCGCCGAGTCCCGGATCCGGCCGTCCACCATCGCCGCCGAGGACGTGCTGCACGACCTCGGAGCCATCTCCATCATCTCCTCCGACTCCCAGGCCATGGGCCGGGTCGGCGAGGTCGTGATGCGGACCTGGCAGACCGCGCACGTGATGAAGAAGCGACGCGGCTTCCTGCCCGGCGACGGCCCCGCCGACAACCACCGGGCCCGCCGCTACGTCGCCAAGTACACGATCAACCCCGCCGTGGCCCAGGGCCTCTCCCGCGAGGTCGGGTCGGTCGAGGTGGGCAAGCTCGCCGACCTGGTGCTGTGGACGCCGGCCTTCTTCGGCGTCAAGCCCGAGGTGGTCGTCAAGGGCGGTCAGATCGCCTACGCGCAGATGGGCGACGCCAACGCCTCCATCCCCACCCCGCAGCCGATCCTGCCCCGCCCCATGTTCGGCAGCATCGGAAGCGCACCCGCACTGAACTCGCTCAACTTCACCGCGCAGGCCGCGATCGACGACGAGCTGCCCGAACGGCTCGGACTCGGCAAGCAGTTCACGGCCATCGAGAACACGCGCAAGGTGGGCAAGGCGGACATGCGCAACAACGACGCCATGCCCCGGGTCGAGGTCGACGCCGACACCTTCACCGTCACCATCGACGGGGAGGCCGTGGAACCGGCGCCCGCGACGGAACTGCCCATGGCACAGAGATACTTCCTCTTCTGATGCGGCAGACCCCGATGGAGCCCGCCCCGACGGAGCACACCCTGATGGAGCCCGGCCGATGAGCCTCGCCGCGCTGCTCGTGCTCGCGGACGGCCGCTTCCCCGCCGGAGGCCACGCGCACTCCGGCGGGGCGGAGGCCGCCTGCAAGGCGGGCCGCATCCACGACGCCGCGACCCTGGCCGACTTCTGCCGGGGCCGCCTCCACACCGCCGGGCTCAGCGCCGCCGCCCTCGCGGCGGCCGCCGCCCTCGGTCTCGACCCGGTGGAGCTCGACGCCGCCGCCGACGCCCGTACGCCCTCACCCGCGCTGCGCGCCGCCGCGCGCCGCCTGGGCCGGCAGCTCATGCGGGCCGCCCGCGCCACCTGGCCCGACCCCGCGCTCGACGCGCTGGCCGCGGCCTTCCCGCGCGGGGCGCACCAGCCCGTGGTGCTCGGCCGCACCGGCCGGATGGTCCTCGACGGGGTAGACACCCTCGCCGAACCGCTCGCCGAGCAGGCCCTCGCCTCGGCGCGCGG